>CAZPPM010000040.1:0-25471 GCA_964588445.1 uncultured Citrobacter sp. | reverse complement strand
GATGATCTTCTTTTGCCATACCGCGAGTGAATGATTGCAAGCGGTTTACTTTTACCGTACTCAATGACGAAGAGGAACGTTGCAACTTAACAGATAAATACTTGCTCGCATCTACCTGCACTATTTCCTGATTATAACCACTCAACGAAAAAGTGAATGTATCTACCTGCTGCGAAAGATTAATGCCAAATGTACCCGCAGAACCACTTTTGTAGATATAACCGGTACGGTTATGCAGTAGGGTTACATTTTGTAATGCATTACCCGCCTCATCTTTTACCTCTCCACGCAAATAATAGTGTTGTGCAATTGATACATGACAAGTAGTAAGTAATAAAAGTATCGCTGTAAGAAATCTCAACGCAATTTTTTAATGAGCACAAAAATTGTAAAAAAACGTGATACTTTATAGTAAAACACCAATTAAATAAGTTGGTAAATTTCCTTTAGGTTACGCCCAAGTCCATCATAATCAAGTCCATACCCCACTACAAATTTTTCAGGAATGTCAAACCCGACATAATCCAGCGTAAGTGGATAGCGGGTAGCTGCCGATTTATGTAATAAAGTGACAATCTTGAGCGAGTTGGGCTGCTGGTGATGAAGACGGGGTAAAAACTCATGAAGCGTTTTTCCGGTATCTACAATATCTTCTAAAATAACAACGTCTTTACCAAAAAGATCTGCATCCAATCCAATAGAAGTTACTACTTCACCAGACGAGTGCATGCCTTTATAAGAAGCCAGTTTGATAAAACAAATATCTGCATCAACAGTAAGGTACTTGAAAAAATCGGAGGCAAACATGAAAGAACCATTCAGTATTGCTATGAAGAAAGGTCGCTTACCTGCATATGTTTCATTTACCTGATCGGCCATTTCTTTTACCCGCTTTTGTATAACCTCTTCAGAAAGATAAGTTTCAAATGATTTATCCAAAATAGTAACAACACTCATAACAATTTCTTTTGATTCTATTATCGGCGCCATGCTATCGATTTTGCAGCTTCGGCTGTCAAATATAACTTTTCACCTACTGTTATGGATGCATCAGGTTTTAAGTTATTATACTTCAACAACGCTTCTAATCGCAATGCCTGCTGCTGCGCTATATCATGCAAAGTCTCTCCTTCTTTTACAATGCAATATGGCTCTGTACCCGTCATTCGCTTGCGCTGCAAAAAAATCAATTGATCTTTTTCAAGCACTTCAACAGGTTTCATATCGTTGAAATCAAAAAGCCAATTTGCGGGTACGCGGTATTCATTACTTATAAGGGAAATTGCTGTTCCTGCTTTCGCAAAAACAACCTTTGTTTCATTCAATTTAAACGCTCCTTGCGGATAAGCAATGCTTACTTTTTTTCCACTTGGTATCACGATAAGTTCTTCCTCGTTTATTGCTTCCTCAACTTTTTCTACAATAGCTACCGTTTCATTTTTTTCATTTATTACAACCACCTTTTCTTCTTTCGTTGTCAATACAGCTGCTATCTCTTCTTCCTTTGGCTTTATTTTACCCAGTGCTATCAATGTATAGTCCTGTAAGTTGTAAGTCTCAATGAGCTTCACTAATATCAGCGGATATTTTGGGTTGGTAGCATACCCTGCCTTTTTTAAACCATGCGCCCATCCGCTATAGTCAGAAGGATCCAAAGTAAACAATGACCCATATCTCGCATTAGCTCTCAGAAAATCCGAGTGGTCTTTATAAGAATCAATAGGGGTATCATATTTCCGAAAACACTCATTAGGTGCGTCGTCCGTATGCTTTACAGATTGACCCTTCCAATTAGACTTACATTTTATACCAAAATGATTATGGGAGCGCAATACCAGCGGGCTTGTACCCGCCGTTGTTTCATGAATGCCCTGTGCAAGTTTTATAGCTGCCGGCACACCCGTACGTTGCATTTCCTCTATTGCCAAATCCTTATAGGCGCTAATGTATTCCCTAATAATGGCGGGGTCTTGTGCCCAAACTTTTTGAAAACTGAGTAGCAGCAATACAAAAACAAAAAAACGGTTATACTTCATAACACTTATTCCTTATAATTTTCTCAACAAATACAGGCCGTCTCTCAATGTTAGCATCATTTTATCTACGGCTATCTGCTGCCGTATATATTCATTAAACGCTTTGATCGCTTTTCCACTTTTACTTTTTGCCTCCTGTTCTATCACTTCGCCATGAAAAAACACATTATCGACCAGGATAAAGCCATTTTTTCTTACCTGCGGCAAAATAAGATCAAAATAGTTTTGATACGAAACTTTATCCGCATCAATAAAAACCAAATCCCACTGTTCCCTAAGCTGCGGAATAACCTCCTTGGCATTTCCTATATGCAAAATTACCTTATCTGCATAAACGGAGCGATCGAAAAATTGTTTTGCCAATGCGGCATCTTTTTCACGTAGTTCTATGGTATGTAGCTTTCCCTCTTCTACCAACCCTTTTGCAAGGCATAAGGCGCTATAGCCGGTAAAAGTCCCAATTTCTAATATTCGTCTTGGCCTCACCATCCAGCTAATCATTTGTAGCAGCTTTCCCTGCAAATGCCCACTTAGCATATGATGTTCCTTATGATGCGCTTGGGTATAGTTATTTATTTCCCGCAGCAACTCATCTTCTGGCTCGGAAAACGCCTCCGCATAGGCCTGTATTGCTGTATTAATTATATCTGCCATGCTACTTTACCTCTTACGCATTTTCCTCCTTTACCACTGTTCCTTTTTGAGAGAGCAGTAGCAGTCCCAAGAATGTAAGTAATCCATTAATGATTAATAACTCTATCCCTATCTGGTATCCGCCAAAAATATCTTTTGCATACTTTGAAAGAAAATAAGAAAGAACCGGCGCCAGCAGACAAATAGCCGTTATACTAATAGAGTTGGGCAATTTCTTTTTTGTCAAAATTCCAAATGAGAATAATCCCAATAGCGGCCCATAAGTATAGCCGGCTAAATCAAGAATAACATCAATAATGCTGTTGTTATTGATAATATAAAAGATGAGTATGCAGATAAGAAATATAACTGCAAAGGAGAAATGAACTGTTAATCGCTTTTTACGTTTGGCCTTCTCAGAAAGATCCGTTCGCTCTTTCAGCCCCAAAATATCAATACAAAAAGAAGAAGTCAACGCTGTTAACGCTCCATCGGCACTCGGGAAAAGCGCCGAGATAAGTGCTATAATAAAAATAATACTAATAGCAGGAGGCAGAAAGTTCATAGCAATAGAAGGAAACATTTTATCCCCTATCAAATTCATTTGCAGCGCCGTATTTGCCGGGTCTGTAATCAGCAACTGTTGCGCTCCTGTAATCTCGGAAGGGGTGTACACGGCGCCTTTTGATAAGGCAAACATATACAACAATCCTCCCAGCATCAGGAAAAGAAAGAGTACACCAGTCATCACAATCGCCATTGTCATTACATTCTTTTGCGAATCGGCGAGCCGCTTTACACTGATATTTTTTTGCATCATTTCCTGATCGAGCCCTGTCATGGCAATAGTAATAAATGCCCCGCCCAATATTTGCTTTAGAAAGAACCCTTTACTCTCTACATCCGTATTAAAAACATTCAGGTAGCCCCTTTCCTGCATCGCGGCCAAAGCCTCTCCACCACTCATGTTTAACTGCTGCAAAATATATACTACACACACAATAAGCCCTGCTACCATTAGCGTGGTTTGTAACGTATCAGTGTATACAATTGTTTTTACCCCCCCTTCAAAAGTATAGAGCAATATCATCAGCAGAATAAAAGCCGCCGTAACAACAAAGGGTACCCCCATTTTATCCAAAATAAAGAACTGCAAAATATTAATAACAAGATACAAGCGAGCAGTAGCTCCTACCGTACGACTGATGATAAAAAATAAAGCTCCGGTTTTATACGCTACTCTGCCAAATCGTTGCTGTAGATAATTATAAATGGATGTAAGATTGAGACGATAATACAAAGGCAATAAAACAAAAGCAATAACAGCATATCCTATCAGGTAACCTATCGTTACCTGCATGTAGGCAAATCCTTTAAAACCTCCTCCAGCAAAATCTCCTACACCACCCGGCACGCTTACAAATGTAACGCCTGATAAAGAAGTACCAATCATCCCAAATGCCACCAGCATCCAATTACTACTTTTATTGCCGATAAAAAAACTATCGTTGTTAGAATTACGAGAAGTGTACCAGGCTACTCCCAGCAATAAAGCAAAGTACCCAAGCACTATTGAGAATAAAAGTACTGATGACATAAAGTTGGTTTTATCTATTTCTTTTTTTCAGTAGTAAGAATTTTTGAAGGTAAACAAATTTATCTTCCTTTGTTGCAAATTTTCTCTCATGTCTATTCAATCTTTAGCGGTTTTCTGCGGGTCAAAAAACGGAAACAACCCCTTATTTATACAACACACAGCAGAACTCGGAACAATAATGGGAAAGAACAATATCACGCTGGTATATGGAGGCGGCAGTGTAGGACTCATGGGAAAAATCGCCGATAGCGTATTGTCGCAGGAAGGAAAAGTTATTGGCGTAATACCACAAGTATTGGTAGATTGGGAGCGCCAACATAATGGCATTACTCAATTAATCATTGTAGAAGATATGCATATTCGCAAGAAGAAGATGTATGAACTTTGTGATGCTGCTATTATTCTTCCTGGAGGATTTGGAACAATGGATGAGTTTTTTGAAATGCTAACCTGGAACCAACTTTCCATTCATGACAAGGAACTTTTCATCTTAAATTCCGATGGCTACTACGATCATTTAATCCATCTGATTCAGCACATGGAAAAGGAAGGCTTTTTACACACTGAAGCAGTAAGAAGAATAAACATAATTTCCGAGCCGCAAGAATTGCTCTCTTATATAAGTAGTAACAACTAGCGATACTTGCCCTGAAACAAACCTACATTGACACCGGCTCTAATAATAGGCACCATATCTACACGTCTTTGTGATGGATTATTAGGATTAACCGACACATTTACATAAGGAGAATTCTCATTTTTAAGCACATCGAAAAGCAAAGAAATATAAAAGAAAGAAGTAGACCCCGGAGCACGTCCCTGTGCAAGGCCAGCACCCAACAATAAGGAGTTGGCACCATTTGTCCATTTGCTATTTCCTATTCCACTAGTAGTCGGGGGGATATACTTCACTGTACTAAAATTATGTTCCAACTGTCCTTGTACAAATAAAAAACGTATAGGATATAAACGGGCAAAAACGCCAGGGCCATATACCGTTTGACGTATTTTATCATTGAATGCCTGATAATCCCGCGAACTATTGTACACAAAATTAAAAGCCAATCCTGCATCTGCCCAATCAGTCAGCTTGTATCCAAATATAGGATTGGCTCCAAGCAGAGTTTGCTTATTAAAAAAAGAAATTGTTACACTTCCTCCCGTAAAAAGATTTTCTTTTTTAAACCCTTTCTCTTCCTCCTGCCCATAAACTGTGGTAGTAAAAACAACGGTAAGGAGGGTAACAATAATGAAGGCTCTTTTCATACGAAATAATTTAGTTTTCATTCCAATTCCTGCTGTTGCAACCCATCCAGCTCCAATTGTGCAACCACTTTTTTCTTTATCGGAATGGCGGCCAATAAGAAACCTAATAATACGGCACCAAAGATCAGAAAAGAAAAATCGCCTGTCAATAAAAACAAAATAGCCGATAGTATAACAGGAATTTCAGCTAATGCTGTGAGTGAAATTAACCCTTCTCTGTATTTAATCAGCTTATCCCTAAGAGGATTTAGCGAATTTTTAGCAGCTGCAACTTTCTTTACAAAAACCGACCGACCAATTAATTGGCAAGCCAATGCCACTACAGCTAAAATAATTTTAAGCGTAAGCGAGTTAACCGACAAGGTTGACGAAGGATTGCCTTGTAATTGAACAAGCACCAGCGAGATAAGCATGAAAACAATAGCACCAAAAGCGATAGCTATAAAAACTATCATTGTCAGGCGTAATTGTTCTTTTGCTGTTGTTGCTAAAGCTGATGAATTACTCACAAATCAAAAATTTTACCCGCATTTAAAATATTATGTGGATCGAACGTTTTCTTAATCCCTCGCATTAATTGTAGTTGCACCTCATTAAAGGCAATGTCCATATAAGGCTTCTGTATTAACCCTATGCCATGCTCACCACTTATAGTTCCGCCTAATTGTTTTACTAATGCAAAAAGGCTACGCAGGTTTTCTGTCATTACTGCATCACCATAGCTATTAGGTGTACCTTCTTTTTTTATACGAATATGAAGATTGCCATCACCAGCATGTCCATAACAGACTGCATGAAAATTATTTTTAAGCCCTAATTCCTTTACCCCTTTTACCAGCTCCGGCAATAAGGCTCTGGGTACCACCGTGTCCTCTTCAATAGTGTAGCCCGCCATTTTTACGGCTTCTGCTGTACGCCTGCGAAGTTTCCATAGCTCTGCCTTCTGTTGCGAATCATCAGCAAAGAAAACCTCACCTCCTTCGTATTGCATCATCAACTCTGCAATCTGCTCCATTTCACCCATCAGCACATCCATATTGTTGCCATCCACTTCAACAATAAGATGAGCCGCAATATCATCTGTTACTGGAACTACATAGCTATCTACCATTTTACTTACTATCTGCAAAGCATCTATTTCTACAAGCTCCAAAGCACTGGGCGTAAAGCCTGCTCTAAAGATAGCGCTCACTGCTTCGCTTGCCTTTTCAAGTGAAGCAAAAGGTACGAGCATCAACAAATCGTAGGTAGGATGAGGTATAAGCTTTAATACAATTTTGGTAACAATACCTAATGTACCTTCACTACCCACCAGTAGTTGAGTAAGATTATATCCTGTGGAATTCTTTAATACATTTGAGCCCGTCCATATTACATCCCCCGTAGGTAATACCACTTCCAGGTTAAGTACATAATCTTTTACAACACCATACTTCACCGCTTTAGGGCCACCACTATTTTCAGCAATATTCCCTCCTATGAAACAAGAACCTCGGCTGCTGGGATCAGGAGGATAGAATAATCCTTTTTCTTTTACTGCATTCTGCAGCACCTCTGTAATCACACCCGGCTCAGTTGTTACCTGCAAGTTCTTCTCATCAATATTCAATATTTTATTCATCCGCTCGGTAGAGAGTACTACACCCCCGAGATTGGGCAATGCACCGCCGCTTAAACCGGTACCGCCTCCTCTAGGAGTTACAGGTATAAAATGCTGATGACAAATTTTTAATATAGCACTTACTTCTTCCACAGAAGAAGGCTTTAGCACAATATCCGGCGGAAAGCTGAGCCGCTCAGTTTCATCGTGCCCATACTGCTGTAATGAATCCTCATCTATCAACACATATTCTTCGCCACATATTTTCTTAAACTCACTGAGGAAATGAATGGCTGTTTCTTTTTGAGAAGCTACTGCTGACATACACAAAAATTAGGACAGCAAAAATCGGGAAACAGTAACTTATTTACAAAATAAGTTGTCCGTGTATTCGCAGGCAGATATTAATAATTCTTAAAGGTAGGGCACATGGACTGCTTACGGTTTCCGTTATATCTGTCAAAAACGCCTTGCCTTACCAATGAAAACTCAAATGCTCCTCGTGTATTGTTATAATTCCTAAGGGTAGATATGGTGGCATCATATGTGAAAGTGAAAACATAATCTTTATAACCCAACCCCACCATAGGGATAACAGCATCACTGCTGCGATAATACAAACCGCCTATCAAAACATTCTCACCATCACCTGAAAGATTATAATGCGCATTCATGCCTAACAACCATTCATATGATTTTGCCTGTAAAGAGAAATAGCTATTCGGATTAAGAATTAAGTCCTCATTTACTTTGAAACTACCATTGATAAAAGCTGTATGGCGTAGCGGAATGCGATTATCTATTCCCGGCTGTGGATCAAAAAACGATTCTCGCGGTTTATTGATATGATGTGTAGAAAATCCAAGATTGATGTATGTTTTCTCATCAGGAAAGTACGCGTAATTCATTCCCGCCTGAATATCGAGATAGTTAATATTATTCCTAGCAAGTGCCACACTTGTAGGTAAGGTGCCATCAAAAAAATGACCATCAAACTGATCTGGAAATTTCAGATTGGTTACGTTGATTTGCTTGTTTCCCCATCCCACATTGAAGCCTAAACTCAATAAACTTCCCAAGTTGAGCATTTGATGATAGGCTACCGATCCGTATGCTCGTGTTGCTGTAAGATTCCCGCTACCGGCTACATCACGCAATATCACTCCACCTACGCCCATCCATCCATCACTATTTTCATTTTGCAAAATTTGCGCATCGCCATAAATACTCATGGTCTTATACGGGATGGACATTATTGAAGACCACTGGTTGCGATAATTGGCTCCCAGCCGATAATCACCATCTGGAATAAAGCCTGTGTTAGCAGGATTAGTAAGAAGGGGAGAGTTCATAAATTGAGAAAAGTGCAAATCCTGACTATGTACATGAAAAGCAAGCGCTATTGCGCTAATCCCCATTATCCATCTTGTGTATAGTTTTCTTTTCATATTGCTTTCCCTCCTTCCCTTTATCGTATGAGTGTTATATCTCCCTTTTTCGTTGCTTTGGTTCCATCAAAAAATTCTACATCCAATGTATACGCATATACATCCATTGGCTGAACAACTCCTTTTACTCTTCCGTCCCATCCTTCAGAACGATTGGCTGTTTCAAATACCTTCTGTCCCCAACGATTCCAGATGATAAACCGCATTTTAGCAATGCCAAACCCCCTTACTCTTACAATTCTATTAATATCATTACTATTAGGCGTAAAAGCATTGGGTACATCTAAGGCAGGAACAACCAACGTTGATACATCTTGACACACGGTATCTGGGCAACCTTGAATATTATAAGCAATTAAACAGGCATTAAACGTGCCGGTTGCATTGTATTGGTGACGTACATCGAGCCTCGAAGTAGTAACCACAGAATCACCATCACCAAACAACCACTTAAAACGTACAGCATCTAATGATGATAAATTGGTAAATACTGTTTCTGTATTCTCAATAGGTACAACAGGCGAATGTGTAAATGCAGCAGTCGGTTTTTCCACCACATTAATGGTGAAATGCGCTGTATCCGTTCTATTACACGTATTCGGGTCGTTCACTACCAGCCTTACATTATACACCCCCGGCAAGGTATAAACATTTACAGGGCTTCTATCCGTTGAAGTATTACCATCACCAAATATCCATTCATACGTAGCACCTCCCAGTGATGTGTTGTTAAATACCGCTGTATAAGGCGCACAGCCATCCGGCGGTGTTTGAAAACGAGCCACTACATTGGCTGCTACATTTACTTGGATAGGTATGGAATCAGGGTAGTTACAAAAGGCTGTATCATTCAATACAAGCCATGCGGTATATGTACCCGTATCAGCATAAGTATGATTGACAGAGTTCAACCCTCCTACTACCCTTGGAGATCCATCTCCAAAATTCCAGATAAAGGATGTGGAAGTAAAAGGGTGTCGTGAGTCGGTGGGTGTAAGGTTATCAAATCTATAATTATACGCTTCACAAGGCTCTAGTTTGGTGAAGCTGGCTTGCAGTCTTGCTTCCAAATCTCCTACACGAATATTAATGTAAGAAGTATCCCTCTCATTACAACTGGCCGGGTTGATGGCTACAAGCATTACCTTGTAATCTCCCACCGCAGTAAATGTATGCGCTTGTGTGTATCCTGTTGCAGCAGGTAAAGGGCCCACATCGGGCGTGCCATCTCCAAAATTCCAGATATATTCTGTTGCGTTTCTTATTTCATCTGTAAAAACGACTTCTAATGGCAAACAACCCGCCGTATCTCTGGGAACACCTCCTATAGCCGATTGTACCTGAGAACCTACTCCTGCGAGATCAAATCGAATTTTTACCATCCCAAGATTACACTGGGAACTTAAATTATTGGGTGCCCATACGCCAAATGTTGTCGGAGGAGTTCCGCCATTGCAATTGGAACACATGGCCTGGTAGATAACACCATGTGGATCGAAGCGACTGGTGCCTCCATCTACGTGATCAGGTGTACCACCGTTTTGTCCAAAAAAGCTTCCAAAAAGTTGTGCTGTGGCATCTCTTTGCAAAACGAAAAAATAAAAGTCTGCTCCATCGGGAGGTTGTCTTTGTACACTGGAAGCATCTGCTGTTACCGGCATACCTCTGGTGCCTACTAATGAATTAAAATTGCCCAAGCCTCCGCCTCCCCATCCAGAAACATACACGTTTTCACACCGATCGACTAAAAAAGCAACAGGTGATATATTAGGCCGTGGGGCATTGTTTGATCCAAAAGTAGTAGAGTAGACAAAAGCCGATAAATCAGGTTGCAATTTTGCAATAAACTGTTTTGCTCCGGGGTTCACATAAGCAGCATTCTGTACAGGCCAGGCTCCATTGGTTTGTCCCATTATGTAAACAAACCCTCTCCTGTCGAATTGAATACCATATATCTGATCAATAGCCGGTGTACCCATATACGTAGAACGAATAATAGCTGTGCCCGCAGGGTTTATCTGAGCAATAAATCCATCAATAGACCCCCTATTCGTAGGAAAAATAGTGCCGCTATGATTGCCCTGAAAATCGGTACTCGCAGTTCCTCCTGCAACATATACATCACCTGTAAGTGGATGAATAGCCAAAACATAAGCTGCGTCATCAGCACTTCCTCCAAGATAGCTGGCAAACAAAAGATTGGATAAATCGGGGCTGAACTTAAGCAAAACACCATCCTGCCTGCCGCCGGCAAAAGCTCCTTGAAAAGCGCCAGCCGTTACCGGAAAATTAGAGGAATGAGTACTGGATGCAACATATACATTACCTCCCCCATCCAGCAATACTTCGCTTCTACCATCATCTCCATAATTTTGCTGCAATGAGTTCAATGCCCTGTTTACACTTATATTAACACCATCATTCTCACTACCGCCTATTTTTTTCGAAGCCAACAAATTACCTGTAGGCCCCAATCGCGTCACAACTATATCGTAGGCAGTTCCTGCTAAAGTGCCATTATTGGTTACCGGATAATTAGGAGAAGCAGATCGGCCGGCCAGTACCATATTACCTCCCGGATCTACAATAAGACTATGCGGTTGCTCATTATGGCTGCCCCCTATATAGGTTGCAAATAAGCGACTGCCCCCATTGGCCGATAAACGAATAATACCTATATCAAAAGCAGGTACGCTATTTTCAGAGGCTCCGCCGCCAAAGCTTGTTTGGAAAGCACCTGGCGATACAGGAAAACCTGCGCCAAATACAATACCACCACCATAAAAACTTCCATCAGGGCCATAAGTTGCAGTAAACCCCCAATTATTTGCCGAGCTTCCTGATAAGGAACAAAAAACAAGGGAAGGATCTATCACCATAATAGTAGAAGGATCATAGCCCTTGATATCAAATCGAACAATACTATCTCTTACAACATATTTTGATGAAAGCTCTTTTCTTCCATTTACTCCTGGTTGATAGGTATAAGGTGCCGATTCTCTTAGTTCGCCAACCGAAGTAGTAACGGCTAATTCTTTATTTTTTATCTGGATTTTATCTGCGCCTGTATACCTCAATGCAATTCTATTTATATCCGCTCCAGGATTGACAATGATATCATATTTCAATATGCCATTGGAGGTATAAAAGCGTGCATCAATATTTGGGTAAATATCTTTTATCGTAACAACCTGGTACACTTTACAAAGACTGGCCCATTTTTCAGGGTCATTTCCAATGTAATAATTAATGACTCCTTCTGCCGGTTTTTCTGCTATAATTTGCGATTTACCGGATGCCCCGATAAAATCAACATTATAAGAGTGGGAACGTAAAGTACTAGTTTGCCTTTGAGCCCCAGCTGGAGTATTTTCGTGCGAATGCCCATGCAGCATATCCTGGATCATGGCCATATCCTGCTTATTATGTTGCAATATGGTAAAACCAGTATTTCGTATAAAAACGGCTCCGTCTTTTACATCACCTTTATACCTTACTCTATTATCCCACTGCCCTTTATTTTCAATAAACTCAATATTGGCTGAATGCTGCGCAACAACAACTAAAGTTGAAATAATAAGTAGAGAAAGAAATATTACTTTTTTCAGGGTAACCATTGGTCTATTAAAATAAATAAATTATCCCGGAATACTATGGAAAACTTATGTTAAGAAATTTTACTCCACGCTACTTTACTTTTCTGCACTTGCAAATATGTTTTTAATGGCAAATTTGCGGCCGATTGTAGCTCTGGATCCTTTTCACAAAGCAATGACGCCATATTTTTTGCTATTTCTACCATTTTCTTATCCTGAGTAATACTGGCCAGCTTAAAATTCAATAGACCGCTTTGCCGAGTACCTTCAATATCGCCAGGACCTCTCAACTCTAAATCTTTTTCTGCTATCAAAAAGCCATCGGTAGTAGATGTCATTATTTTGATTCGCTCTCGTGCATCATTTCCTAGCTTTTGAGAAGATAACAAAATACAATAGCTCTTTTCTGCACCGCGTCCCACTCTTCCCCGTAGCTGATGCAGTTGCGACAAACCAAACTTTTCTGCATTCTCAATTACCATCACGCTGGCATTGGGCACATTTACGCCTACTTCTATTACCGTAGTGGAAACCATGATTTGTGTGTCTCCCTCAACAAATCTTTTCATGTTTTGTTCTTTCTGATCCGCAGGTTGCCGTCCATGCACCATACTTATCCAGTAAGCAGGCTCTGGAAAATATCCTTTTACTACATCATAACCCTGCATAAGGTTTTCATAATCCAGCTTATCACTTTCCTCTATCAGCGGGAAAATGATGTATACCTGTCGACCTTTATCAATTTCGGCCCGCAAAAAAGACATCACCCTGCTTCGTTGTGTATCATAGCGATGAAGAGTGAGTACGGGCTGTCTTCCTGGCGGCAATTCATCTATAACACTATAATCAAGATCGCCATAAGCCGTCATCGCAAGGGTACGTGGAATAGGTGTGGCAGTCATCACTAAAATATGTGGCGGCACAGCCGCTTTTCCCCATAAACGGGCTCGCTGTGCTACTCCAAACCGGTGCTGCTCATCTATAATAACAATGCCAAGGCGCTTGAATTGCACGGTGTCTTCAATAACGGCGTGGGTACCTATCAATACCTGTATACTACCTTCCTGCAACTCTTTTAATATCCTTCTTCTTTCTGCCCCTTTTATACTACCTGTTAATAAGGCTACACCAATAGGCATTGCTGCTAAAAGATTGCTTATCGAATCATAATGCTGTCTTGCCAATATTTCAGTGGGCGCCATCAGGCAAGCCTGAAAATCGTTATCAAGCGCCAATAAAATCGTCAACAACGCAACCATCGTTTTCCCGCTACCTACATCTCCTTGCAGCAAGCGATTCATCTGCCTTCCTGTTGCGGTATCACTACGTATTTCTTTTATTACTCTTTTCTGTGCATTCGTTAGCTCAAAGGGTAAATAGGTTTTATAAAAAGTATTGAACAACTCGCCAACTTTATCAAACACTACTCCCCTAGAACTGCGATGCCTGCCTAAGCGTACCAATTGCATTCTTATCTGCGCTATGAATAGCTCTTCAAACTTTAATCTTCTTACCGCATTAGCATATTCTTCCTTGCTTTGCGGAAAGTGTATTTGTCGGTAGGCAGTAAATCTATTGCTAATGTTTAGCTTTGATAAAATGTAATCAGGAAGGTTTTCGACTATGTCCCTCTCGCGTAATAACTCTATCAACGTAGCGGTAAGTTTTGCCAGTTGGCGACCTCCTAAGCTTCTTGCTTTTAGTTTTTCTGTTGTTGTATAAACAGGTTCCAAAAACATTTTCCCTTCCTTTTTTTGAGGAGTCCACAACTCAATTTCTGGATGTGCTATCTGCAATAGTCCCTGAAAAAAACCAGGTCTGCCATATACCAGATAAGACTGATCGATTGCCAGCATTTTTTGTACCCAGTTAATTCCCTGAAACCACACAAGCTCGGCAATACCGCTAGTGTCCTTGATTTTTGCTACTAGCCTTTTTCCCCTTTTCTCTCCTATCGTTTCCAAGCTAATGAGCTTACCGGCCACCTGCACATACTCACTCCCCGGCGGTACACTACTAATTAGCTCCACCTTTGTTTTATCCACATGCCTATACGGGAAATGATTGAGCAGGTCATTGAAGCTAAAAATGGCCAGTTCCTTTTTTAGCAACTCCCCTCGAAGCGGTCCTACGCCTTTGAGATACTCAATCGGACTATCTAATATGTTGTTTTTTAAAGAAATAGCAATTATTTGTGTAAAAATAAAGAATCCAAAGCATCCGCATTTTCCTGCTGACTGCCAAAGCTAAAGCAAGAAAAATTCATTCCCCGGCACAATAAGAAGTTTTATTATCAGTTTTAGCTTGACAAGCCAATACCTTACCAAGAACCATCATCCATGAGTGCCCTAGCTACGCTACTTCAGTTTATTTTTCCTATACAAGGCTACAAGCCCTCATTACTTTGTTTTTTTTCAGCCTTTGCATTCACTTTATTTGCTATTCCCTTTGTTATCCATTTGGTAAAACGATTCCGGTTATATGACGTCCCCGATAGCAGAAAGCTCCACCAGTCTCCTATTCCAACCCTAGGAGGAATAGCCATTGCCGGCGGTATGCTCGCCGGAATCCTGTTATGGATGCCCTGGGGAAACGACCCGATGCATATTGCTTTTATCTTTTCCTTTCTCATTCTCTTAGGAACAGGCATTACTGACGATATTAAAAATCTTCCTGCCAGAAATAAGTTTTTGATTCAGATAGCCCTTGCTTCGCTCATGGCACTAGCGGGTGTGCGCATTACCTCTTTGGAGGGTTTTTTAGGCATATACGAGCTTCCTGTTTCATACCAGTATGCACTTACCATACTTACTATCACTGGCGTTACCAATGCTTTTAATTTAATTGATGGGATTGATGGCCTCGCAGGTACAATTGGATTTATGAGCTTGATAACTACAGGTCTTTTTCTGCTGTTGAGTGGAGATACAAGCACGGCCATTATTGCTTTTGGTTTATCAGGTGCATTACTCGCTTTTCTATATTACAATTTCAATCCGGCTCAAATTTTCATGGGGGATAGCGGCTCACTGATTGTTGGTTTTGTTACAGCCGTATTATGTATTCGTTTATTGCAGGTAAATGCAGGAGCAGAAAGCCCTGTATTAAGTCATTCACCAGTATTTATTACAGGCATCGTTTTCATTCCTGTTTTTGATACGATCAGAGTATTCTATTCTCGCATGAGAAGGGGCATATCACCTTTTCAGGCGGATCGATCGCATATACATCATTTACTTACCAATAAAGGATTGTCGCATGCACTCAGTACCCGCATTATTTGCACTGTGCATGCTTTTATTCTGCTGGAAGTGTACCTGCTAAGAAACCTTTCACAGGAGCTACTTTTTTTATTTCTGATCGGTTTTATGTTATTGGTGATTTATCTCTTTAAACGATTACCACTACAAAAACTGGAGAAAGCAGATTTTTCAATAGCAACTGCCATTCGTAAAAACAAAGACACAAAATAGTTTTATATTATGGTTTTTCTTTAAGTTTGATAATCGTCAACATCAAACAATAATATGAGAAAGACATTTTTTTTCCTATCACTTTTAGCAAGTGCAACCTTAACTGTTTTTAGCCAGCAACGACAAGGGCCTCCTCCTCGACAAGCTGGAACAGGTGCTATTACTACTCCTACTGCCACTCCCGCTGCAAGTACACGCGAGGAGAAAAAACAAGGTAGCGATATCAACTTCAATCCTGACGCAACAGTAAGTGTAAACCGTGAGGTAACTATTAAAGGCCAACGAGTACCCTACAAAGCCATTGCAGGTACTATGCCGGTATGGGATGAAAATGGCAAAACAATAGCAGGCTTATTTTATACTTACTACGAAAGAACTGATGTAAGAGACAAATCTTCCAGACCTATTGTTATTTCTTTTAACGGCGGACCCGGTTCTGCGTCTGTATGGATGCACATTGCCTATACAGGACCCGTTCTTATAAAAATTGATGACGAGGGCTATCCAGTACAACCTTACGGCTTTAAAGATAACCCCTACTCTATTCTTGATGTAGCAGATATTGTACACGTAGACCCTGTGAATACAGGTTTCTCCCGCATTGTTGACAATAGCGTACCTCGCTCTCGTTTTTTTGGAGTGAATGCTGATATTAAATATCTGGCAGAATGGATTGCTACGTTTATTACCCGCTATAACAGATGGGCCTCGCCTAAATACATAGTAGGAGAAAGCTATGGCACTACCCGTGTATCCGGCTTAGCGTTGGAATTACAAGAATCACAATGGATGTATCTTAATGGTGTTATTCTTGTCTCTCCAACTGACTTAGGTATTCAGCGGAGCGCGCCTGTTGCGGCAGCATTAAGACTACCTTACTTCGCTGCTACTGCCTGGTATCATAAAAAATTGCCGGCTGATTTACAGCAAAAAGATCTTACGGCTATGTTACCAGAAGTTGAAAACTTTACCATGAATGAATTGGTTGCCGCTATCAATAAAGGAAGTCTTTTGAGCGCTAGCGAGAAAAAAAGTATTGCTGCTAAAATGGCTCGCTACTCCGGCATTTCTGAAACAGTTATACTCCAAAACAACCTTGATATCTCTACCAATTTGTTTTGGAAAGAATTGCTTAGAGATCAAGGATATACTGTAGGTCGTCTTGATTCCCGCTATCTGGGTATTGATAAAAAAGATGCAGGCGAAAGACCGGACTTTAACGCAGAACTTACTTCCTGGTTACATTCATTTACACCACCAATCAATATGTACCTACGGGAAGAATTAGGCTACAAAACAGATGCAAAATACAATATGTTTGGCCCGGTAAATCCTTGGGATAGAACAGGCGATCGTACCGGTGAAAACTTAGGTAGGGCTATGTCAGCCAATCCTTATTTACATGTATTAGTACAATCTGGCTATTATGACGGCGCCTGTGATTATTTTAATGCAAAATACAACATGTGGCAAATCGATCCTGCGGGTAAGTTAAAGGATCGTATTAGCTGGGAAGGCTATCGCAGTGGTCATATGATGTATTTAAGAAAGGAAGATTTGGTAACAAGTAATGAACATATTCGGGAGTTTATTAAAAAGTCTACCCCTAAACCCGGTCAGGCTGCAAAATATTAAGCTTACCTCTATCTATTAGCAAAAAAACCGGAATATGAATTCCGGTTTTTTTTATTGCTATTTCCCGATACAGAATCTAAAATCAGCCAAGAGCAAACAAAAAGGAAGAAAAACTATTTGTCGATACCTACTGTACATAATAAAATAAGGAAACAACAAGGCTTTATTCCTTAACATAGTTATTATACGATACAAATTAAGTTAGTTTACTATTCCCTCCTCCTCCCACTTTTTAATGATTTTTTGATAAAAAATCATCTTTTTCAAGGATACCACAAGGCATAGTCGCAAAGTACTTTTATCGTATAAAACTAGATTAAATGAAAAAGATAATCCCGGTGATTTGTGCAAGTCTTTTGCTATTTGCCTGCTCCAAGAAAAATGAACACTCACCACCTGTTATTGATTATAGCCAATACAAAATAAAAACGGCCATTCATTCAGCGACAAATTATTCGGGTGCTACATCTTCCGTATCGTTGGACACTACGCTATACACTTACGAAGGCACTACCTGTAAATATACACAAAAGCGAAACGGTATTGTTTACGAATACACTGCTATCCTTAATAGTGGACTCTATACGCAGGAATTGTATTCCAACGGCGTACTTTCCCTGCAAAAAACTTATTACCAGCTAAACACGGCGGGTTACATTGATTCCAGCTGGATTGCTTACAATGGCTCCGTCATTCAAAGCGCCAAGAACCATTACAATGCTGATGGCACAATAGCTACCTCAATTAATTACTATTCCGGTTATATAAATCAAATACGCTACAATTACAAAAACGGGGAGGCTGTTTTTGGACATAGTGAGCGTATTGCTCAAATTCCATCCATTACCAATGTCGATGATTCTGTAGTATATGAGTATGCAGCTAATTTACCCTACCGTGCTGATTTTTACAGTACCGGCTTACCTACTTCTTCTTTGGGAAAACCATCAAAAAACTTAGTACAAAAAGCTATTTATTATGATAAACTCAACAGCAAAGCCATCAGGCAAACAACGGAATACCAATATCAAACCGATACTATCGGGTTGGTTACCCGAAGAATTTTTAATATATACACACAACCGGGCAATAGTTTAATGCTTACCGATACGACGGCCTACACCTACTATAACAGGTAACAAGGATTTATTTCTAAAAGTAAACAGGTGAAAGAAATAATTCCATACCTAATAGTTCTATTCTCTTTTCTATCATTCGATACATCGGCACAACGAAGTGACGGAGAGCTGGGCAGAGATTCCGTGCTGGGCTGGCAATATGTTACCAATCCACCCAAAGCCAATACGGCTTACAAACCCTATAAAGGTTATTATGGCTCCTACTCCGTTTGGCAACAACAGGCCGTTGACAACTTATATAACTGGATACAACAATCGTATCTGCCACGAGGTTTGATCATCAGGCGTATGAGTAAAAACGATGACCGCTCCTATTTACCTGATCTGGGTCCGCTGCATAGCTACGGGTTTGAGCTAATGGGTTTCTCTGCAAAATTCAATAATGGAAAAATCAATCTCAATGGTGAGCAGGGAAGCAAGATGATTGCAGGGTTCAACGATTTTCCCGGAGTATATGTAGAAGGGTTTAATCCCGGTAGGCTATATTTCTTTTCTGAAAAAGCGCCGTTTTGCGCAGGTGACGATGATGCCGCATTAAAGAGTGAAGGCATAGATAAAAAAATTCACCCCAACCTGTACAACTACCGCACCTACCTGCACCATTACCATAATAATGGCAAGGGATATAATAAAATGGATGTGGTGGTTCCCAAAAATGGCGAATGGCCTTTTAAATCTGTGCTGGTAAAAGATGCTGTGTCTTATATTCAGCAGCAGATGGCGGCCTATCCTGCTATTTTAAAAAAATATCCGCACTATGAAAAAGAAATACTAGCCGCTTTAGAACAACTCAAACCTTTTTATAACGAAGTAACGAAGTTAGATCCCCGCATCAATTATCGTAATGCCCCCGGTGACGATGCAGGACATTACCTGCTTGACCCACGCCATATTCTTAATGGCAAACCGGTCAACAAAACTTTTCCGGAATATAATATACTGGTAAGTACAACACAACAAACCATTGACCAAAGCAAAACAGATAAACCACTTTGGCTGTATATAAACCTTACGCCCAAAGTTCATTTTGCAGCATCACTTTCCAAATACGATGTTGCCTTTGGAACCGATGCACAACACCTCGTGCATTCCATTATTCAGAATTTTAATGCTGATTATGCGAGCAACTGGCTGGCCGATCCCGAAAAGATAAAAGCCATTCCGTATGCACCTATAAACAAACCTGCAAAATCTTCAGGCAACAATATTGTAACTACGGCAAGTAAGTCGGCTACAGCAAGTGTAAAGAGCAAAGATCCTTACACTATTTTATACGAAGACTTCGATGGATACGACACGGGTATTTTTTCCGCCAAAGGATGGCATACGTACGGGCGCAATGGAAACGCATTTGAAAATGCTACATTGAACATATTAAGCGGGCAAAAGGGCAAATGGATATCCCTACCAAAAGAATTTACTTTTTATCCTGATTTTGCAAAACCACTTCCCGCCAATTTTATCGTGAGCTACGATGTGTATTTCGGTAAAAACATTCGCAACAAAAGATCGTTCATGCACATACGGCTGGGAACCGAAAACTATATCAACATACAAGATATTAACCGAAATGGATTTGATTTTGCGTTGGCCCCAAACGGAGAAGCCGAAACAAACATCCGGTTCATGAAAAAGAATATACCTGAAAAGATTCAACGCTTTAGGGTTGAAAATCTGAAAGCCGAGGAAGTAGCTCATGTAACCTTATCTATAAATGGTGCATCGGCATCAGTAACCGTTAATGGAAAAGAAATTTCGAAAAATGAAACGGTGCTGCCTGCGGGTTTTGCGTACACCAAAATTGGCTGGTATTTCAGCGATCCTGATGCCTACCTGGGCAATATTGATATCAAGAGCAGCTCTCCTGTTCAACCGGCTGCCGAACAGGAACCTGTATTTGCGGGAGTGGTGAAAGACAAAAAAACAGCAACCGCCGATGCAGGCATTTTTGAAACATCCGATTATACATTTAAGCCGTTGGCCAAGTTAGATAAGCTGTCGCCCATAGCCTTTCCAATTGGATTTAAAAGTGCGTTGCCCGCTATTCTGCAAAACAACAATAAAGTAGTTGCCATCCTGCCTGCATTCAAAGTCCCTGAGCGCTCTGCTTTGCTGAATACACTTTCTGCTGCAGTGCCCGCAAGCGGTACATTTCAAACACATATTGACGATTTAAAAAAACTAGTTGCAGCCAAACTCAATGCAGAGAACGCCATGAAGATTGACAACCATCTTAAGCTAAATAAGATCAGCTCATCTGTTGCCCTTAACAATTATGCCATCGCCATGTGGACCGCAGGCAAACCCACACTGGCGCTTTATCTTTTCTGCCAGGCGGTACAAGCCGATTATAACGATATGAATGCTGCTAACAACCTGGCATCATTACTCAACGCTTACGGCTATGCTGAAAAAGCCATACCTGTTTTGCTCTACATTAATAGTAAAACAAATAATGCTCCAGCGGTTCTGGCCAATATGGCAACGGCTTACTATAATCTGGGCGATATGAACAAGGCTGCCAATTTTGCCACAAAATGCGTGGACAAAGACAGCCTGAATGCCAACGGCAATAAAGTAGCCGCTTTTGTTCACTTGAATAAAGCTGTGCAAACAGGCAATAAGGCGGAAGCAGAAAAATCTATCGGTTGTTTGAAGCGGTCACTACAATCGCAATACGATCCTGAAGCGTCCGACCTGCTTGGTAAAATTGAAGGCAGCCATCGCAGGGAAATGGATTATAACAACACTAACTTCAATCAATTTCCCATGCTGAAGCGTTTGGAGTTACCTGCAATGCCCGAAAATTTAACGCAAATAAAATCGTTTAACGAAGTATTGAATAAAGAACGCAGTGCCATTAGCAAAACAACAGAAAACATACAGGTGGCTCGAAAAAAAATACCTGCGCTCAATGCACAGCAACGAACAAACAATATCACCCAAAACGCAGGCCCCGTTCTTATAAAGGCTGGTATTATTATTACCCAGGGAGGTTTGCAATACAATAAACAGAAAAACGACCTCGAAGAAATTTATAAACTCAACCTGAAAGCCCTGACCACTGAGCACAACAAAAAAGCAAATGCCATCCTTAAAAAATATACCGAACAACTCAACCAACTTGAAGGTGGTGAAGGAAAAGCTGATGAGGAAATAGAAATAGAACGATTAAAGAAAGCACAGTGCAATGAGTTTAACCAGGCGCAATCGGCCTATCTGTCTAATGTAGCACAGCTTACCAATCAATTTGCACAGCAAAGCGAATATGTAAGTCGCACCTATTGGAGGGATTATGCCAACTGGCAGCCTATGGCCACTGGCGACAATAGCATGGCACCATTTCTTCAGGCACAGATTGGCTATCTCACAGACATGAATAAAATATTATCTGTTATACCCTTGATTGAACCCTGTATATACCCGTCTCAACCAGTAAAAAATGATAACGCTGCCGCCAAACCCAAGCAATGGGAAGAAGAATATTGCGCCAACTTTAAAGGCACAATAGGAATCGGTCCTGCAAAAATCGGTTTCAATTGTAGCTCCATGAGTATATCGGGTGGTGAAGGGTTTGTGGGCGAACTTAATCTCAACTACAATGAGAATGGCAGTTTTAAAGAGTTAACCCTCGGTGCAGGTGTTGGTGTGGAAGCACATTGGGGTAACCAGAATATAGCGTCTTTATCCGCAGGTGTTTCGGCAATGAACTATATCACTGTTGGTCAGGGAGTCAGTGGTATGCAGGTAACCGATTATGGTATTACTGCTGGTGCTTCGGCCGGTGCTAATGTAGGCCCTGTAACAGGAGACGTAAATATAGCTTCAGCAACCCTGTCGGCGACAACAGGAATACAATCAAGCGGAGCTGTGCCCGATGCTTTAAGATTGCTGAAGTAATTTTTAAGTTAGACAATAAAGCCGTTGAATATTTACAATAAATAATAAAATGAAATACTTTCTTTTAACACTATTGATGGTAGCCCATTAGTAAGCCCGTCGTTTTCTAGTCAAGAAAATAACCAGACTTTAAGACAGCATTTTGCATTAGAATTTATTAATCAAAACAGCCGCATTTTCATGCTTAGCATTTGATGCAGATGGATTATTTCCCGATACAGAATTTGACCATGCGCAATTAATACATGTTTTAAAAATAAGCGGCTCCAGATTAGAGTTCTGCTCTGGTTTTCTTGAATCGTAACTATGCGAGCACACTATCCAGCTTACTTATTGTGCTTTATTCAAATATTACTGGTTCTAAATATTCACCACCCAATGAGTAAGGAATTAATTTTTTGTGTTGCAGCCTTCCAATAATAATGGCCGGATGCGTTGTAAACTGTTTTGCAAAATCCCGGATGTCTTCTTCACTGAGTGGGGCTGCTGCTAATATTTCTGCTTCTTCATCTTCGGTCAAAGTCCACTTGCAGGCAAATTTATCAGCTTCCTGTTCTTTCTCCATGTCCTTGTCGGTGTAGTCCAGATTCTCCAAGAAAATATCCTTTTTGCCATGTAAGAGAATATGCCCTGCTTCGTGAAAGAAAGTGAACCAGAAACTATCGTTGCGGTTATAACGGCCTGTTAACTGTATAAAAGGTGTATCGTTCAACCAACGGGTGGAACCGCTTATCGGTGCTTTATTGATGCAAGGGGTATGAACCACTTTTACACCTGCTTCCAAACAAATACTTTGCAACTGGTTAAAGAAACCTTCAGGATGATTGGCCATGATTGCTTTCAGCTCCGGCAATGCTTCCTTAAACTTCTTTTCTGAATAGTCGTTTGCTTCTAACTCTGCCGCCTGTAATTCGCCTTTGCGAAGCCATGCAGAAATCGCATAAGGTTCTTTGGTTTGAGCCAGTGAAATACGGAAAGCAACTTTGAGTTGCTGCTTGAAATAATAATCTTCCCAGGCTGTGTGATTGGAGAAGCCAAAGAAAGCAAGCATTTCCATTGTTTTTTCCTCAATGGTAGCCACTTGTGGCAACCATCCTTTCTTTATCATATCTGCTAAAGGAAATTGCTTTGCCCATGCCAATGCTTCCTGAATAACGGTTTGCCTTTTCTCTCTTGCAATGTATTCATCGTAGCCTCTTTGGTGGTTCATCCAAAAGTTTGCTGGGATCTTTGTGACATTCTCAAACTGCACCGCCATATCGGGAGTAATGGAACTTTTGCCGTTAACAATGGCTATAATGGTTTTTTCAGGCTTTCCGGTACGGAGTGCAAACTCTTTCGGACCCATTTCCATTTCTTCCAGTTTCTCAGCCAAAGTTTCGCCCGGATGTGGAACTGATTGTGGGAAATATTGATTTTGCTTGGCCATGATTATTTTTCTTTATGATAGTTTACTACTTCTATAACTTCTACTCCTGTGATTTCCATCCAGACATACTGACCATGTTCGTTGGTGGGGATGGGATTTTCGTGAGGTGTGAAAACCAGCCTGTAAGGTTGGTCTAAGTCGCAAGCCCATTGCCCTTTCCGGTTGTTGGTAAGTTCGTGGTAGTTGCCGGGCAAGTTTCTTACATCTTCAAGGGTGGTGGCAAATCTTAGTTGTGCCAACCTTGTCTTGATCTTATCTGCCCGGAGCTTACCAAACTCCTTTATCAGCTTTCGGTCATCGTTAGCCAGTTTCTCGAATTTCTTATCTGTAAAAGTTATTTCCACTGCAAAGGTAATTATATTTTGGCTAACAGCAAATGTAAGTCAAAAAGATAAAAAACGCAACAAGTCTATAAAAAATCCCATTTGAGCATTTCCCTTTCCTTAACATTATCAACAATTTTTGCATAAACCTGCGTTGTTCTAAGGTTGGTGTGTCCCAGTAGTTTGCTGACTACCTCGATAGGGATGCCCAAGGTGATAGATACCGTAGCAAATGTGTGCCTCGCAACATGGCAGGTAAGTTTCTTAGGAATGTCAAATCGTTTACCAATTTCTTTCAATATTCGGTTAGTTACTTTATTACAATAGATACGAAACACAGGCTTAGTATCGAAACCTAAACCAGCAGGCAAGAGTTGAGTAGCTTTTTGCGTTAATGGTACAGTAACTAAGTATCCTGTTTTATGCATTTTTATTTTTACTTTATTGTCGCTAATTGAACTTGATTGAAGTGATTTCAAGTCTGAGTAGCGTAATCCTGTGTAACAGGAAAAAAGAAAATATTGTAATATTTCTTTTTCAATTGGCTTTGTAATTTCCCCAGAGAAATAGGCTTGAGATATCTTATTAAGTTCTTCTGCGTTCAAAAAATCCCGCTTCCCATCTACCTTTTTAATGGTGATAAATTGGAACGGATTAGTCTTCATGTGTTTGTAGCGTAGAGCTATATTGACAAAGGTTCTTAATGATCTCAGGCTCTTGCTAGCCGTATTTTCATTATTACCTAAAGTATGGATCATATAGCTATGATAGTCGTTAATGAATTTCTCTGTTATATCCGAGAACATCACTTTTTTTTTGAACTTTAGAAGTTTGGTAATTTGAGATTTATAACTCCACCAGGATTCAAGCCGTAATCGAGGTCTATTTTCATTAAGATAGTTTAAAATATAATCGGTGAAATTTCCATCTTCATAGGTCGCTGAAATCATTTGATCTTTGAACTGTTGCAGCGTCAGTGCTGCTTCGTTTTGTACAAAACTGTTGACCAGTAGTTTCATAGCCTTTTTATCATAGGCTTCCAGAATGATATTATACCGTTCATGAAGCCTGTTTCTTCGCTTTACACGTTGGAGATTGACTGACCAATCCTTGTCTGTGAGTGTAACAGAAGTGGCAATTTCAATTTTTTTTCCGCTTTGAAAGGCCCGAAAATAGATGGGATGAAGCCCCATTTTGTTTTGATTTGGCTTAAGCACAAAGCCATACGTAATTTTTTGATTCATCATTGTGAAGTATTTATGAAGTGAAAAATAGCTTTTTAAGACTGATTTGCTTCCCTAAGCCATCATTTATCAAGGGGTTATGAGACTTTCAGGGGAAATGGGAAATCCTATGCCCCTCCGGCAGAACGCAGAAAAGAGTTTTCAGGGAAGCA
>CAZPPM010000039.1:0-25772 GCA_964588445.1 uncultured Citrobacter sp. | reverse complement strand
TATTATCACATTATCATATCAGCATTATGACTACTTTCCTGATCGTTATTATAGCTTTAGCACTCATCTTTGATTATATCAATGGTTTTCATGACGCGGCTAACTCTATCGCTACTGTAGTTTCCACGAAAGTACTGACGCCATTCCAGGCTGTACTGTGGGCGGCGCTTTTTAACTTTGTTGCCTACTTCATTTTTAAGGATCATGGGGTAGCGAATACCATCGCTAAAACGGTGAAAAACGATTTTATCACGCTGGAAGTTATTTTCTCCGGGCTGGTAGCTGCTATTATATGGAATCTGTTTACCTGGTGGAGAGGCATTCCTTCTTCCTCCTCACATACCCTTATCGGAGGGCTTGTAGGAGCGGCAGTAGCTCACACCGGTAGTTTTTCTGCTATCAATTCTGGACCCGTTATTCAAATTGCTCTCTTTATATTTCTTGCTCCGCTTATAGGAATGATAATGGCTTTCATTATTTCTTTATGGTTTATCTATTCTTTCCGCAAAGGATGGGGACCTAAGTTATTTTCATTGGGCATTATCCTAGCCATGGGTATCTTCCTTGGTTTTGCATTGGAATATGATCCTACAAAACTTAAATCACATTACGACTCCTATGCATTGAAAGTCATTTTCCATAGCGCCAATTTTAAATGGATACTGCTTTCGATGATTGTATTGATAATGGCAACCTTCTCTCTTTTCCTCAGCTTTTTGAATGCACACCGCGCTACAGTATGGTTTAAGCGACTACAACTGGTATCGTCTGCTATCTTTAGTATAGGGCATGGTGGTAACGATGCACAAAAAGTAATGGGTGTGATTATGGCTGCCTTTATTGTGTATGATCCTACCACTTATCATTTGGATAATATGTTGCCGTGGATTCCACTGGCTTGTTATGGTGCTATTGCCGTAGGAACTATGAGCGGTGGTTGGAAAATTGTAAAAACGATGGGAACCCGTATTACAAAAGTAACTCCCTTTGAAGGCGTGGCGGCAGAAACAGCCGGTGCGCTTACTTTATTCCTCACAGAGGCACTGAAAATACCTGTAAGTACCACGCATACCATCACCGGATCTATTATGGGTGTAGGTGCTACTAAACGACTATCTGCTGTGCGCTGGGGAGTAACGGTAAATCTTATATGGGCATGGATACTCACTATTCCGGTAAGTGCTTTACTGGCTGCCGGTGTTTATTTTATTGTTCATCTCATTTAAAGTAGCAGTCAAATTATAGTACTCCATTCAATAAAAATTTCTGATTTTTGTAGCGAATTTTTATTATGGCAAAAATATTAGTAACCGGTGGTTGTGGGTATATTGGCTCACACACCCTTGTAGACCTCATCGAGAACGGATACGAAGTAATTTCAGTTGATAACAATAGCCGATCGCACGCCTCTGTATTGGAAGGTGTAGAGCGCATTACGGGGAAAAAAGTCAAAAATTACAAAGTAGACCTTTGTAATTATGATGATACGTTTGCCGTTTTTCAGGAAAATGAAGATATCGTTGGCATCATACATTTTGCCGCTTATAAAGCTGTAGGAGAATCGGTAGAAAAGCCGCTGCTATATTTTGAAAACAACAACACTTCACTTATTAATTTATTGAAATGTGTTCATGAATTCAGTGTGCCTTACTTTGTATTCTCTTCTTCCTGCACGGTATATGGCAACCCCGATGCCATTCCTGTTACAGAACAAACGCCCCAAAAGCAAGCCGAGTCACCTTATGGATTGACTAAACAAATGGGCGAACAAATTATTAAAGAATTTGCGAGAAGCGCGGGCACGCATTGCATATTACTTCGCTATTTTAATCCCGTAGGCGCACATAAATCTATTCAAATAGGGGAAGTACCTGTTGGCCGTCCACAAAATCTTGTTCCCGCTATTACGCAAACGGCTATTGGCAAACTACCCAAAATGATTGTGCACGGCAATGATTACGATACACGAGATGGCTCCTGCATTCGCGACTTTATTCATGTAAGCGATATAGCGCATGCACATACATTGGCTATGCAATATCTGGAAGAAGGAAAATCAACCTCGCTTGCAGATGTGTTCAACCTAGGAACAGGCAATGGCGTTTCCGTATTAGAAGCTATTCAGTCATTTGAAAAAGTAAGTGGTGTAAAATTGAACTATGAGATTGGCCCCAGAAGAGCCGGCGATGTCATTGCTATTTATGCCAACAATGATTTTGCTAAATCACAACTTGGATGGGATCCTCAAATAGGGCTGGATGAGATGATGGAAACAGCTTGGAAATGGGAACAACGACTGAATGCCGATGCCGCCATATTTGGAAGCTTGGGCAAAAACTATAATTAAGCTTTAGTTAGCTAATACTTTCAAAAACTATTGGGTGGGCAATAAATCACTTTTGACCACTCAATAGTTTTTAAGCACTTCATACAAAGACTTCACCTTTATTCCTGCTGGTAATTGCCGCAAATTTTTAGCCTCAACCGTTATTGCTTTTTCTTCGCCTGCCTGCAGATCAAAATAGTTGTCACTTAGTTTTCCTTTATATCCGGGTATATCAATGTAAACAAATTTTGCAAATGCTTTCGCTTTAATCGTAATCGAGTTTCCCTTACTCGTAAAAGTAATACCTGGATCGGTTAGCTTCAATTCAATTGGCTTTACCTCGTCTCTCTTTATACGAATATCATCCCTGTAAGCCTGCTTTACGGCATACCAGGCTGCTTTAGGTGCACGATCATAATAATCAGTAATACTCCAGCTTGCAACCGGCCAGCAATCATTTAGCTGCCAAAGTAATGTACCCATATTGTAAGGCTCCTTGCTACGATGTATCAATATCATATTCTTAAACCCATAATATTGCACACACTGTGTAAGATACACATAGTCTTCCACCGTTATATTTCTGAGTCGGGCAGTATCAATAATATACCTGTTGATATAATGATTTAGTTTTAAATACCCATGCCCTGCTCGCTGATGATTTTGCAACACATCGGAAAAAAGATACCGATCCTGCGGCTGTGTTATTTTAAGTACACTAGAATAATTGGGCATAGCCTGCATACCGTATTCGCTTACAAAGCGTCCTGTTTTTTGTTCAAATACTTCAAAATCTTCCATACCCCACCAAGTACCCCAATAATGACTATCGCCTCGCTTTATACTTTCTGCTACTCCCCAGCCTAAGGTAGGTGATGTAGTTATATAAGGTCTCTCCGGATCAAGCTCAGCCAGCCATGTTGGAATACTATCATGAAACATTCGCTTATAATCATTCCACAGCTTTACAGAGTCTTGTGGTGAAATACGAAAGCTGTGTTGCCATCCCCATCGAAAAAAAGCTTCATCAATTTCATTATTGCCACACCATACCACAATCGATTTATGTTTTCGCAATCGCTTTACCTGATACTTTACTTCCTCTCGCACGTTTGCAAAAAAAGCATCATCGCCGGGAATCATGGTTCCTGCAAACATGAAATCCTGCCAAACATAAATGCCTAACGAATCACATAGTTCATAGAAGTAATCATCTTCATAAATACCACCGCCCCACACCCGTAGCATATTCATATTCGCATCTTTTGCCATCAGCAACATATTACGATAGTCATCTTTTGTCATTCTTGTTACAAAAGCATCCGAAGGAATATAGTTTGCCCCTTTCATATACACCGGCTTACCATCAATTTTAAAATAGAAAGAAGCGCCAATGCTATCGGGTGTTTGCACCAGTTCTGTTTTTACAGGTGTTACGTAGGGCTTTTCTATCGGCTTTTCATTGTAAGCTTCCAGTCTTATCGGTTTCCATATACCGCAGGTAGTAAACTTGGGTCCCCAGTCCCAGCCAAAATGATACTGCGCTTTGCGCACATAAGCACGTGGATTATCTGGAATAACGTAAGGAATAGCTGCTTTGGCTAATGAATCCACTATATTTTGAGCAGAGCGAAATAATATGTATAGTTTATTCCCTGTTGGTTTCAATAATTTTTTTATACCTACTTTCCATTGCCTAAACATATTATCGGCTTGAAGAATTAACTGATCATTCAAATAAACATCTGCATAAGTATCCAATCCGTCAAAGACAATATCCAATTCTTTATAAGCCAATAAAGAACTTGGAACAGAAAAAGTTGTTTGATACTCCCAGTTCTCTTTCTCTATCCATTGCAACTTCTTTTCGTTATCCCTGTAAAAAGGATCGGGTATTAATTTATTCGTCAGCAAATCCATGTGTACTTCACCGGGAACTTTTGCCGGATGCCATTTGGCTTCATCCTGCTCCCGAAACTGCCAAGCACTTGTTAGTTTAATAGTTTGTTGTTGTGCTTTTCCTACAAAAGCACACAGTAGTAGAATAAAGGTAAGTGGCCGTAGCATGGGCAATTATTTTGAAGATTTTCAAAATTATACGTTTCCAGTATTAGTTAATAAGCTTTTACGACTCCCCTCATCTTATGATACGAAATACTGTCTCCTCATCATTTTGCCTTACTTTTGCCACTCTAATTTTTTTATATGGCATTAAAGGATATTCAACCAACCGGTAATAAAGATACTCGTAGCGGGTTTGGCGATGGCATCACAGAAGCAGCACGTCAAAATCCAAATATCGTTGCACTTACGGCAGACTTGGCCGGCTCTATGAAGCTGCAACAATTTATGAAAGAGTTTCCTGAGCGTTTTATTCAATGTGGCATAGGAGAAGCTAATATGATTGGTGTTGCTGCAGGGCTAACTATTGGTGGTAAAATTCCTTATACTACAACTTTTGCCAACTTCTCTACCGGAAGAGTATATGATCAGATACGACAATCCGTTGCTTACAGTGGTAAGAATGTAAAAATATGTGCCTCACACGCAGGTCTTACTTTGGGGGAAGATGGTGCCACTCACCAGATATTGGAAGATATTGGCCTTATGAAAATGCTGCCCGGCATGACAGTAATTGTTCCATGCGATTATGCACAAACAAAAGCCGCTACTAAAGCTATTGCCGAATATGAAGGACCTGTTTACCTTCGCTTTGGTCGCCCTGTATGGCCTATTTTCACGAAGGAAGAAGACTTTGTAATAGGCAAAGCACAACAGCTTTCTGAAGGAACAGATGTAACAATTTTTGCCTGCGGTCATTTGGTATGGAATGCTATCCAGGCTGGTTTGCAACTGGAAGAAAAAGGGATTAGTGTAGAAGTTATCAATATACATACGATTAAACCATTGGATGAAGAAGCCGTATTAGCTTCTCTTAAAAAAACAAAATGTGCTGTAACAGCAGAAGAGCACAATATCATTGGCGGACTGGGTGATGCTATAGCACAAGTAGCCAGTAAGTATTTTCCTGTACCTATCGAGTATGTAGGCACAAAAGATACATTTGGCGAAAGCGGTGTACCTAAGGATTTATTGAAAAAATACGGATTGGATGTACCGGATATTGTAGCGGCAGCAGAGAAAGTGATAAAGCGCAAAGCATAACTGCAGGTATTCAACTAAATTTATTACAAAGCAGGTCTTTCTATATTGAACCTGCTTTTTTATTTTTATACAATCAGATTGCTACTATACCCTTTAAAAAATAAGGTATGTCTTTAACAATTATGAGCGATGCGGAGCTTTTGTTACAGTTTAAAGAACCTGCAACAAAAGAAAAGGCTTACACAACCATCATAAAAAAATACCAGGAACGATTGTACTGGCATATACGTCGCATGGTAGTAGATCATGAAGATGCAAATGATGTGTTGCAAAACGTATTGATACGCGTATGGAAGGGACTTGAGAATTTTCGGGAAGATAGCCAGCTTTATACCTGGCTATATCGCATTGCCACCAATGAGTGTCTCACCTTTCTCGAACAGCAAAAACGCAAAAGCGCCATAAGCCTTGACGAAGCCGACAGCGGATTGAGCAATAAAGTAAAAGCCGATGATCATTTTGACGCAAATAAACTGGAATGGAAACTACAATTGGCCATTCAGCAGCTTCCCGAAAAGCAACGCGTTGTTTTTAGCTTACGCTATTATGAAGAAATGCCTTATGCTGAAATGAGCCAGGTGCTGGAAACCAGTGAAGGAGCATTGAAAGCCAGTTATCATCACGCGGTAAAAAAAATAGAGGATTATATCAAGAATCATTAAACCTCCTGCCTCCGTATGTGTCTTAAAACCGTATTAAAAATGTCAACACAGCAAACGATAGAACAAGAGCTCAATGAATTGAAAAGTAGTCTTTTACACGGTATCGAAACACCTTATTCGGTACCGGACAACTATTTTGATTCCTTAGCCCAAAACGTACTGACATCTATACAGCAGGATAATCCAGCCACAGAGCTGGTTGAAATGGCTCCTTTATTACACTCCTTGCCCCGCTCCATGCCCTTTACTGTAACCGATGGCTATTTTGAAGAACTGCCTGCTAAGATGCTTGCACTGGTAAGTATACCCGAAGAAGCACAACAGGAACTAGAAACTCTTTCTCCCATCCTAGCCACATTAAAAAAACAAACACCGTATACCATACCAGATAATTATTTTGATTCCTTAACTGAGGAAAAAAAAGAAGAAAGAGCTACGCCAGTCATTAGCATGGGTAAAAGCAGAAAATGGCTGAGGTATGCAGCCGCTGCTACCGTTATTGCGTTTGTTTCATTTACTGCAATTTTTATTAGCAACAGAAATTCTTCTGTAGAACCTGCTACTAACTCTTATGCCTGGATTGAAAAGAATACAAAGAAAATTAATGCCACAGAAATAGATGAAGTTTTAAAACTCGCAGGGGAAGTAAAATCAGATACTATTCCTACTGATGCCAGAGAGCTTCGCGACGTGAGTGAACTTGTGCGTACCATTAGCGATAAAGAGATTCAGCAATTTTTAAATGCAATCACTATCGATGGGGACGACGATGATGATACTCTTTTGTTTTTCTGATGTACTACTCAATCTTTTAATTATTCGATCATGAAAAAATATATACTTGTTGCTTTTTGCTTTTTATTTTCTGGCTCATTGTTGCTGGCACAGCAGGATGATGAGGATGAAGGTATCGACAAAGTGGGTGATAAAATGATGGAATATATCTCCAAGCAATTGGATGTATCTAAAGAAGAGGCTAAAAAATTTTCTCCGTCTTTTCGCAAATATTTTCAGGAATGGCGAAAAACAATACGTGATAATAGGTCAGATCGGCTGGTTTTGCGCCAGAAGGTGGCCGATCTTCAGGTACGTTATCGCAACGAGTTTAGAGAAATTTTAGGAGAAAATCGTGGAAATCAAGTGTTTAAACATCAAAATAAATTTATAGCTGATTTAAATAAGGTAAGAAACAACCGAAGAGGAAATAACTAAGTTTTTTTCTTAGTGAAAGAATTGATAATGTGTTTTATAGAATATGATTTCTTATCTTTGAAACTGGTGTTTTTCATAGGTTAGCAACGGCCGGCTCTTTTTAGGGCAGGCCTTTTTTTTACCTGTACAAATAAATTGTACACGATTGCATAAATACTTTTAAAAAGTATACACTGGTGTAGCAATATCATGGTAAAATAAAAATGTCCAGCGTTTCTTTTCTCCCTCTTCCCACCAGCTTCTTCTAAGCTCCATAGCCTTCTTACCATCATAATCATACTTTGCCACAAAGCGGTGTTTCATTTGCTGCAACTGCGGAGCATCATCTCCACCAAAAAAAACGATCTCGTTTTCTTCCTCTATCCAAAAGACCTGATGAAACGGAGAATGTGCTCCGGTCATTTCATATGTTATATACTCATCAATAACGCCTCTGTCTTCTTTAAGCCAGTGGACATTGGACGTAGTAGTAAGTACCGCCAGCTCTTCCGGAATGTAGGAAGGAAATCCCTTTTCGGTAGAGAAAGCAAGTTCTCTCTCCTGTATGTAGTAGGTAGCATTGGGAAATGCCAACTTGTTTCTATCCTGCGATTGGGAAACAGCCCCTGCATGATCTTTATGAAGATGTGTCATTAATACTTTGGTAATAGACCCAGGATCAATACCTGCCTGCTGTAGGTTCTTATGGATTTGCATCACATCGGTTACATTGGAAAAACCAAGACCTGTATCAAGTAACAAGATATCTTTTTGTGTAATCACTACAAATGGCTGTATCTCTACCAAGAGACTGCCGACAGGCCTATCTTGTAACTGATCAGCGCTTTCATTAAACGGAACAAAAACCTTTGTTTTATCAATAGTAAAGGATCCTTCCGATAGAGGAATAATTTTCATGGCACAAAAATACTAACATTCAAATTTTCCTTATTTAGTAAGTTCCTTCTGCAATAGAATAATAGCTTTGCCCCTTAATTATTCATATGCGCAAGAAAAGACTTATACCCTGCCTTCTTACCCTATCTATAGTAATAACGGCTATACCCGGAATGGGACAAGAAACAAAAACAATTAAAAATCTTAACGCCATAGAAGGCTTGGTATATTTTGATTTAGATAAAGGTGTACAAACTAATGCTACTGATCCTAATTGGGATATCGCTTTTCATAAAACCAATATTCAGCTTAATAGCGAGAAAGGAAATGTAAGCGGCCAGATACTAAGTGGGTCTTCTTTCGATGAAGTGAAAAAAGCACCTACTGCGGGATTTGTAAAAGACGGTAAGCAAGCTGCTGTGCCCGGTGGTAGTGGCAATGGCTGGTATATTTATAACATGGAAGACCATACAATTCAGCCTATCAGTGATAGAGTAATTCTTGTAAAAACCTCTGACAAGAAAACGGTGAAAATAAGTATACTCAGCTACTATAAAGACATGGCAGAACACAATCCCGGCGGGTACTATAATTTTACCTACGCATTTCTTCCTTAACGTAGCACCATTTGCCTGTCGGCATCCAGCCGTATCAGAATAAAAAGCATAATGGTAAACGTAAGCAATGATGTACCACCATAGCTAATGAAGGGTAAAGGAATACCTATAACAGGAGCCAGCCCTATCGTCATAGCGATATTGATTCCTATATGAAAGAACAGGACGGAAGCTACACCATAAGCATAACAACGACTAAATACACTGCGTTGCCTTTCTGCGATAGTGATGATCCGAAACAGGAGTAAAAGAAAAATACTGAGTAGCACAAAGCTTCCGACAAATCCAAAGCCCTCACCAATAGTATCAAAAATAAAATCAGTACGCTGCTCCGGTACAAATCCGTAACGGGTTTGCGTACCCTTGAGTAAGCCTTTACCCAACACACCTCCACTTCCAATAGCGATCTTGGATTGTTTCACATTATAGTCGGCTGTATTGCTTTTTTTGCCACTGGCCGTAAGCACCACTTCTCCTTTTATATATTCATCCGGCACATCTCGTCCAATGGTACTATAGATACGCTCCACCTGATGTTTGGCCAATACATTTTTAAAAATAAAGGGAACGCCAAAACGCTCTATTCCCACACAGATCACCCACAGCAATGCTATTTTTATTAAAACAGAACGGTCTCTTTTTATCTGCCTGCGCATCAACCATACAATGAATAATGCGATGCCTGTAAGTATAAGCGCCAATGTATTTTTATCCAGCAACAACGTGGCTACCACCAGTACGGCAATAGCAAAGCCTACTACGAGAATAATAGAAGGTAATCCTTCTCTAAACATCACCAGAAAAAAGGCAAAAAACACCAAGGCCAGCCCTGTTTCTTTTTGAAAAATAGTTAAGATTGCCGGCAGCAAAGTAATACCCGCCGCTATCAGTTGTGACCGGGTTTGTGTAAAATCTGTTTCAGGCCGGGAAAGATATTTAGCCAGTGCCAGCGCTACTCCTATTTTACAAAACTCGGCAGGTTGAAACTGAAAACCACCTAAGCGGATGATAGACTCCGTACCCTTTACCTGTGAGTGAAAAGGAAACACAAGCAGTAAAAGTAGAATAGTAAAAACATAAATAAGATTGGCTGTTGCCGAAAAAAACTTACTATCTGTAAGCAGTATAAACAACCCCAGCACAAGGCCAATTATGAAGAAGTAGAGCTGCTTACTATAGTCCGTTTTAAAACCAATAAAACTTTGCAGAATAGGATCACCCTCCGTATAAGTAGCGCCAAAAATAGCCATAACACCTATAGAGGCCAATATCAGGTATATCCAGATAAGGGTCCAGTCAATTCCTTTTGATATGCCAATATTCCGCTGGCTCATGTTAGTCTTTCTATTTCGTCAGGTTTGCGAAAATATTTTTTGTCTATCAGCAAGCTGGCTATTCGTTGAGTCACTTTAGATTTTACAGGTGGCTCGTTAGTAGGCGGTGCTGGTTCTTTCGTTTTTAACTGTATATTATGCTGTCGCATAAATTGTTTTAATCGAGAACTGTCTCTAAACTCTCTAAACCAATTTTCTGCATTAATGGAATCTGTTCTGTATTGCAAGCGCTTCAAGTGCTTCGGCATTCTGCTTACTTTAGAGAACTCATCTACCTGCGTTTGTGTTGCTTTAGACAATGTATCATTCAGGTATTTTTCAATCAGAGCTTTCGCTATAGGACCACCCCAGGTACCTCCATAGCCTGCATTTTCTACCACTACGGCTATGGCAATCTTAGGATCATCGGCCGGAGCAAAACATACAAACATGGCATTGTCATCCAGCTTTATTCTTTTACCATCTAGGCTAATAAACTTTTCGGCGGTACCCGTTTTGGCACTGATGCGTATACCCGGCACTCTCACTCTTGTTGCTGTTCCATAAATAGTCACATCCTCCATGCCGTCAATTACGGCTTGGTACATATCATCTGAGATATGTGTAAGCACTTCATGTTTTTCTCTATACCTGTTGAGTAGTGCTGTATCAGCAACTGTTTCCTCTTCAATATTTTTTACAAAATGGGGTGTATAGTAGTATCCTTTATTAGCAATAATGCACATAGCATTGGCCAGTTGTAAAGGTGTAGCCAGCATTTTATCTTGGCCAATACCCAGCGTAAGGTTGGTGCAGGAGCTCCAACTGCCGCGATATTCCCTGTTATAAACAGCTGTATCAGGAATAAGTCCGGTATTCTCACTGGGTAAGTCTACACCCAGCCGTATCCCCAAACCGAAAGCATTTAAATATTCCCTCCACTTCATATATCCATTCTTGGTGTTACCATATTTCTTGTTGTCTACCGTCATGCGGTACAAATGGGTAAAATAAGAATTGCACGAGTTGGCTGTAGCTACGCGTAGGTTAGCAGCGTGACCAGCATTAGAGTGTGTACAAGCCGGCTTGCCAATACCACAAGCCGTATAGCGGCCAAAGCAGGTATAACCATAACTGGGTGTTATGACTCCCTCATCCAAGGCAACAAGGCCGCCCAGAGGTTTAAATGTAGAACCGGGCTCATAACGTCCCTGCACGGCACGGTTAATCAGAGGGCCGGCAACATCTAACACTAGCCGGGAATAGTTTTTAGACTTATCTGATCCCGATAGTTCATTAGGATCAAACGAAGGACCGGAAGCCATTGCGAGTATACCTCCTGTTTTAGGCTCAATCGCTACCACAGCTCCTACTTTATTCGTCAACATCTTCTCAGCTAGTTGTTGAAGATCTATATCAAGATAAGTTCTTAGCCCTCTCCCTGCAATAGCTGACGTATCAAAAATGCCGTTCTCATAACTACCCACCAATCGGTTGTGGTTATCTTTAATAAGATGTTGTACACCCCGCTGCCCCATTAGCACTGACTCATATGCCGACTCAATTCCATTTTTACCAATATAGTCACCCATGCGATAAAAATTATTGGAGCGAGCAATGTCTTTATCACTTACTTCAGCAACATATCCTAATAAATGAGCAGCGACATTATAGGGATACACTCGAATAGGTCGCTCTACAAGAGCAAAACCGGGAAAACGCCAACTATTTTCCTCAAAGCGGGCTTGTGTTTGTGGCGTTAATAGCGCTTCGAAAATAGAAGGCCGCATTCTTCCATTCTTTATAGTAGCTTCTACAATTCTTTTTTTAAAGACCGCAGTATCTATCTCCAGCATACGGCAAAAGGAAGTCGTATCAAAATTCTTTACCTCAATGGGCGTTACCATCAGATCAAACATGATGGCATTATTTAACACCGCCCTTCCTTTTCTATCATAAATAATACCTCGCTCCGGATACACAATTTTGGCAAAAACGGCATTATCCATTGCCAGTTTACTATACTTGCCCGACATGACCTGTAAATTGAATAGCTGTGCAATGATCACCACAAACGATAGCAAGAAGATTAAACGGATAATTCGGCTACGGGATTGGTTAAACACAGACATAATACTAGAAAGACGATTTGCTCAGGAGAAGTAAGGTTAATTTCTACTCTACAAAATACGATCTACCTGCGACGGTTTCCAAATGTTTCTGCAATAAATTTTATCGCAAAATTTATTTTACACTTACATTAATATATTCTCCTGTAAATACTACTAATCGCTTATGCCGTATTGGTACGGTATTTCAGCTTGCGAGGGAATAGTAGCTCAGTAGTAATGATAAGCAATAGGCTTATTGCTGTAGTAGCTCCTACTTTTATAAGAAATTGCAGGAAAGAACCAAAAGAAAGCCACTCCAATAAAACGAGGTAGCCATGATGAAGTAACGTAAGTGTTAAAGCATAGACCAAATACGGCGTCCAACCCATAGCTCTTGGTGATGGCTCGCTATAGTTAAACTCTGACATGTCTTTGGGCGTAAGCACATTGATGATAAAAGGGCGCACATAAGCAATTAATACGCAAGCCGCAGCATGTAAGCCCGGTGTGTACATAAAATAATCCAAAGTAAGCCCTGTAAAAAAACCTATAAATAACAACCCGATGCGGGAAACACTGAAAGGCAGCCAAAGTATAAAGAGATAATAGATAATAGGAATGATAAACTGATGCAGCGGCGGCAGCTTATTGAGGATATATACCTGCACCAGGATAAACACAAGAAAACGGATGATATTTCTTAAAAGACTACTCACGTACCTGGCTTTTTAGCTTCATTAATCTGTTTACGTGTTTCTTTCATCAGGGCATCTTGCTCCGAGTACTGAATATTTTCTACTACCATCACCTGCTGCAAATCACTAAAATTAGCAGCCGTTTTGATTCGCAAAACATAAAAGTTAGTAGAATTGTCTTTCACAATTTCATGAACTGTACCCACCATCTGCCCGCGCGGATAGCTAAGAGAAAACCTGCCGGTAACGATGGTATCGCCTTGTACCAATGAATCGCTCTTGGAAATGCCATTCAGTACAAGATAGCGGGGATCTTTAGCATCCCAGCTTAATGTACCGGCATTACCCGTTTTTTTCACTAATACATTTACCCGGCTTTGTACATGCAACAGGCTCATGGCTACACTATAATTAGGACTCACATTAACTATCTGCCCTACCAGCCCGCCATCAGAGCTAAATACGCCCATATTATCTTTTATACCGTGATTACTTCCCCGATTGATTTGCACGTAGTTTTTTTCACTGTTCACCGTGTTGTAAACCACCTGTGCAGGTCGCCAGGCATATTGCCTGTATTGACCCGTTGTATCATACGGCTGTGTATCTTTTGTAATTGAAACACTGGTATCCTTACTAAAAAAGTTGAACGAAAGCATGTTCACTAAAGAGTCATTCATCCTTAGTAGCCGTTTGTTCTCTTCCTGTAGCTTAAAAAAATCTTCTACTGTATTATAGCGAGTATTGAACCAGCCTGTAATTTCATTGGCAACACCCATGCCTTTTGCCTTGTAAAAACGATTATAACTAACCAAAAACCATATCGCCATTGCCTGTAGCGCCAGGAAGGTGAAAAAGGTAAAATAGCGACGTATAAAAGCAAAAATGTTTCGCATAGTATAGCGGCCAGGCTGATTAAAGATGCAATAGCATCAGCTTTTATGCAGGTATATCAATTATTTCCAATAGTATGTGACCTGTTCCTTGGCTTATCGCATTACAAAAGGATACTTGTCATAATTTTTCAACGCTATACCTGTACCTCTTACCACACTCTTCAATGGATCGTCAGCAACGTGCACAGGCAGTTTGATTTTTTGGCTTAGGCGCTTATCAAGACCCCGTAATAAAGCGCCTCCACCAGTAAGGTACAAGCCACGACGGTAGATATCACCAGCCAGTTCAGGTGGTGTTTGCTCCAGTGCTTTTAAAATCGCTTCCTCAATTTTGAAGATACTTTTATCTAATGCTTCGGCAATTTCCTGAAAGCTTACCATAATTTGTTTAGGTATGCCTGTTACCAAATCTCGGCCATTAACGGGTATATCATCCGGTGGGTTATCCAAGTCCTTCATCGCGGCTCCCACCTGTATTTTAATTTGCTCCGCGGTGCGCTCACCTATCAATAAACTGTGATAGCGACGCAAGGCTTCCATAATATCGGCAGTAAACTCATCTCCCGCGATACGAATACTTTGATCGCATACAATACCCGCCAGCGCTATTACAGTAATACCCGTAGTACCACCTCCAATATCAATAATCATATTACCTACCGGCTCTTCCACATCAATACCAATACCCAATGCAGCAGCCATGGGTTCGTGCAAGAGATAGACCTCTTTGGCACCCGCCTGCTCTGCACTATCTCTTACGGCACGTTTTTCTACTTCTGTAATAGAAGAGGGTATACATATCATCATCCTCCAACTTGGGGGAAAAAGAGGCTTTTTGGGGTAAACCAGTTTAATTAACTCCCTGATCATCAACTCGGCAGCATTAAAATCGGCTATTACACCATCTTTCAATGGGCGCACGGTACGGATGCTTTCATGCGTTTTCTCGTGCATCATCAGCGCTTTTTTACCCACAGCCAGCACTTCCTTAGGGTTATTCCTGTTTAGCGCTACTATGCTTGGTTCGTTTACGGCTACTTCGTCGTTATGTATAATGAGGGTATTGGCGGTACCCAAATCCATCGCTATCTCTTGTGTAAAGAAGTTAAAAAGTCCCATTCTTAATTATTGGATTAAAGTGTGTGCAAAGTTGACGGAAAATATTGGATTTTACAAAGTAAGTATCTGGCAGTTGTTGTAGAGTGATTTTTATTGGCTGTGTATGTTTCATGCTCTTCAGGATTCTTACCTTTTCACTGTTTGAATCCACAAAGCTACAAGAGTAACGTGTTTCTTTTCATTCTATTATTTAAACTCCTTTATATCTTTTAAAAAAAGATATAGTTTATTACAACTCTCTCGCTTGTGCTTGCAACAAAAACTTTTTGTGTTTTCTACTTTGGCACAGAAATGGCAAAGTAGAAAAAGTTGACATCGATAATATCAAAACTCCTTTTTATGCTAAGAAAAAGTTTATTCAGTGCTATTGTCTTTTCTGCATTTTTTATTGCTTCTACTACATCTTCCCGGGCACAATCTTCCTATAAAACAGGGCTGGGATTGGGCATTGATTTTGGCACAGGGATGACGCTGGTAGGCCCCTCTGTAAAACATTTTTTTACCGGAAATAACGTAGGGCAGTTTGAAGCGCTTTTTGGAAACCATTACACTGTTTTACAGGCTTTTTATCAATACCATAAGGATATTCCTAATGCGGCAGGACTTAAATGGTATTTGGGCGCGGGTGCGGGTGTAGGCCTTTACAGAAACGGATCGAATTTCTTGCTAAAACCCACAGCCGGGATGGATTATAAAATCAAAGATGTACCCTTGAGTTTCGCTTTTGACTGGAGGCCTACTATTACTATTGGCAACAATGACTCTCATTTTGAGCCGGCTCGTTTTGGCTTTGGATTCCGATATGCTTTTTAAGTTAATTCGTATTCTTCTTCATATATACTTTCATTATCTTACTGTATGGAGGCTCGTGTTTACACGGCCTCCATTTTTAATTCTATTAAAATTCAGCCAACCCCGCAGCTTTTTTACCATGTCCTTCTTAGCTTTGCATACGCAATGATTTTTTCTTTCACACAATTACAATTAGTACTTATATAAAAAGGTCTTCTATGAAAAAAATATTCTTTTTTTCTGCCATAGTGCTTCTCTCGTTTGCAGCGCAGTCACAAAGCAAAAGTGCCAACAGCAGCAGTTATACCTCTGCATTAGGTATAAAAATTTGGGATGGTGGCGGTGTCACCTTCAAGCATTTTCTTAATGAAAACAAGGCGGGCGAACTGATTGGCTATTTTTATAGAAATGGGGTACGCTTTACCGGCTTGTATGAGCTGCATTTTGATATTGAAGGTGCCGAAGGACTAAAATGGTATCTGGGCCCAGGTGCACATATTGGCTTTTATGGTTCGGGCTATGGGAACGGTGTATTTGCAGGGCTGGATGGCGTAATAGGCTTGGATTATAAATTCAACACATTACCGCTTAACCTTTCGCTCGACTGGCAGCCCAGTTTTGAATTTGGCAGCGGCCGCGGATTTTTTGCCGGCTGGGGCGGCTTAGGTATACGCTATACTTTCTAGTTGAACGATAGTCGTTCTTTACACACTAGTAAACCCTAGTTTTTCCTTAACACGGACAGGTAATACCGGCAGTTTCCTTCTTTCGATGAGGAAGCTGTTGAGCTGTGCTATTTCTCTAAAGATATAGTGCTTATCTGCAGCTGCTTTTAAATAATCTTTACCCGTACTACCTCCCGTGCCTATACGAGTACCTATCATGCGATGCACCATATTCATATGACGATAACGCCAGGAACTTAATTGTACATCTATTTCAAGCAGGTTGTTTAAAAACTCAAAGGGCAACTCCAACATAGGGTAGCCTCTGTAAAGAATAATAAACAACGCCGCTCTGCAGGCCTTGGGGGATAAGGATCTTTCGGCTGGTTGTGTAGTATGGCTATAAAAAAGATTGTCAAATAATAAAAGGTTCTCCTTCTCTACATCGGCAAGGCTTTGTTCATAGCGATGTCTGTATTCTGTCCAAAATAGGGGCAAGTCTGCCAACGGTTCCCGATTGGTAAAATCCTTCCAGTTTTCGTTATTGTCAAAAAAAGGCATTCGCTCCAGCCAGCTATTTACACACTGCAGCAATGAGCGTCCTTCTTCTGCTTTTTTAATAATATCCACATGGGCGGGGCAAAGCTGAGCCGTATAGTATTCTTTTCCGTGTCGTTGCTCATATTGCAATCCCAGCTTGGCTTCCAGCTCTTTAAACTGCCAGCTCTGAAATCCTGAAGCCGGTCGCAGCATATCCCGAAAATCAAGAAAATCCATGGGCGTCATGGTCTCCATAATGTCAATCTGCTGTACCAATACTTTCAAAATAGTAACACAACGGCTCAACCGGTGTACGATGGTTTGCAGCTCGGGTGAATTATCATTTAACGATGGACGACTGATAATGGCCACTACAGAGTCTACCTCATGATGCAGTTGCTTAAACCAAAGTTCATACGCCTGATGAATAATAATAAAGAGGGTTTCGTCATGTGCCTCCAGTTGGAGTTTCCGGCTTTCGGGATCTTGCGCATTCAGTATTTTATCGAGCTGTAGATAATCATGATAGTTAACGGCAGTAGGCATGCTATACTGGTTTTGCCGGCAAGATAATAAGCATTTGGCTTATGCAAACTCATAACCTATATCTGTGCGATAATACATTCCTTTAAACTGAATATACCCCAGCGCATCCAATGATACATTTACAGCGTCATCAATGCTTTCCCCATAAGAGGTTACGCAGCACACTCTTCCTCCGCTGGTGACAATCTGCCCATTTTCCTCTTTGGTGCCTGCCTGAAAAACGATAGACTGACTTCCATAATTATCGGTAAGACCTGTTATCTCATATCCTTTTTCAAAGCTTCCGGGATAACCGCCGCTTACAGCCACAATAGTAGCCGCAGCCCGATCGTCTGATTGTATTGCAGTAGTACTACTCAACTTTTTCTCTGCAGCGGCAATAAACAACTCTATCAAATCTGTTTTAAGACGTGGCATTACTACTTCTGTTTCAGGGTCACCCATTCGGCAATTGTATTCAATAACTAAAGGTTCTCCGTTTACTTTTATAATGCCAATGAAAACAAAACCGGTATAATCAATACTTTCCTGGTGTAATCCCTTAATGGTAGGCTTCACAATACGCTCTTCTATTTTCTCCATAAACTCGCTCGTAGCAAAAGGGACGGGACTAACAGCTCCCATTCCGCCCGTATTGAGTCCTTTATCACCTTCCCCAATTCTTTTATAATCCTTTGCTTCTGGAAGCACCACATAATCTTTGCCATCCGTAAGGACAAACACACTCATCTCTATTCCATCTAGAAATTCCTCTACCACCACCTTCTTACTGGCATCACCAAATTTTGATTGTTGTATCATCAACTCAAACTCGGCAATGGCCTCCACATGATTATGGCAAATCATCACACCTTTTCCGGCAGCCAGCCCATCTGCTTTCAAAACAATAGGCAACGCATGTTCTTGTAGATAGACTACTCCCTCCTGATAATTCTCCGCTGTAAACTCTCTGTAAGCAGCCGTGGGTACATTATGCCGTTGCATAAAGGCTTTAGCAAAAGCCTTGCTACCTTCCAGTTGGGCGCCTTGTTGTGAAGGGCCTATAAAATGAATATGTTGTGTTTCTTTCCGAAGTTTAAAATAATCATAGATGCCTTTTACCAACGGCTCTTCCGGGCCTACAATTACCATCTCTATTTCCTTTTGTATACATAACGCAGCCAAGGCATCAAAATCCGTAACCGCTATATTCACGTTCTCCCCTAATAATCCTGTACCGGGGTTACCAGGAGCAATGTATAGAGTATGAGGAGTTGCACTTTGTTTTATCTTCCAGGCAAGAGCATGTTCCCTGCCGCCAGCACCTAATAAGAGTATTCTCATATACTTGAAATCATAAGGGTTAAGAAGCTGCGAATATCGGTCGTTTTATGAAAGAGTAGCATAAAAATCTACGACAAATTATTTTTCTGTATTTTGTTTATTCGATAGTAATGGTTTCTGATTATTCGTTTTAAAAAAAATACTGCATGCAATCCAACGAGAAGGAAATTTTCGGACACCCTAAAGGCTTATTTTATTTATTTTTTACGGAGATGTGGGAGCGCTTTTCCTTCTATGGAATGAAAGCATTGCTCATTTATTACTTAGTGAATTATCATTTATTTTCCGACGATGCAGGAAACTTATTGGTAGGTAGCTATGCCGCTCTAGTGTATGCTATGCCGGTATTAGGAGGTTATTTAGCAGACAAATACCTTGGGTTTAGAAAAGCCATTACATTCGGTGCCATACTACTCGTACTGGGTCATTTAGGCATGGCCTATGAAGGACATGCTGCGAAAGAAGTAGACGGTATTATACAACGAGACGATACAGCATTACAGGTTTTCTATTTTTCACTGGCATTAATTGTGATGGGAGTTGGCTTTTTAAAGGCTAATATTTCTTCTATAGTAGGCGAGCTGTATGAAAAACAAGATTCACGTAAGGATTCTGCCTTTACAATTTTTTACATGGGTATTAATCTTGGCTCTTTATTAGCCACCATTCTATGTGTATGGTTGGGAGAAACCTATGGCTGGGCTTACGGATTCGGATCGGCAGGCGTGGGAATGGTATTGGGACTTATCGTTTTTCTAAAAGGGAAAAAATATTATTTAGGAAAAGGCGAGCCCAAAGACACGGTCTTGCTCAACAAAAAAGTAGGCGGTGTTCTATCATTGGAATATGCCATTTATGTAGGCGCATTACTAGGAACATTGGTGGTATGGCAAGTTATACAAAGGCATACTGTTGTAGGTGGCTTGTTAGTAGCCTGCTCTATTGTTTCCTTATTATTTATTGGGTGGACGCTTACCAAGCTAGACAAGATTGCAAGAGATCGATTGATCGCTTTAACGATTATGATCATTTTCTCCGTTGTTTTCTGGGCTTTGTTTGAGCAAGCGTATACTTCTTTGAGTCTATTCTCCGAAAGAGCGTTGGATAGAAATTTTTTATGGTTCCATTTTAAGCCAGGGCAAGTCAACTTCTTCAATTCTTTCTTTATTGTAATTTTTGCTTCGGTTTTTTCCTGGATGTGGTTGCGGTTAACAAGAGCTAATCTTAATCCCAATGCAGTTGTAAAATTTGGTATTGCGCTTCTTTTTGCAGGGCTAGGATTTGGCTTTCTCGTATGGGGCGGCAATGTTTCTGGAGACGGCAAAGTAGCTTTTATCTGGATTGTATTGATGTATTTGATGCACACATTTGGCGAGCTGTGTTTATCACCTGTGGGGCTATCCATTGTAACAAAATTATCTCCGGCTAAAATAGTGGGCTTTATGATGGGCGTTTGGTTTTTGGCAACGGCCGGTTCTGAATATATTGCAGCCTTATTGGCAAACATAGCCAGCCTGGATCATTCCGGCGACCAATCGGCTAACCTTGCCGTAGCAAAAGCTTCTTATATGAACCTTTTTGAATATCTTTTCTATACGGGATTAATTGCAGGAGCTATACTCTTACTAATTTCTCCTTTTGTTAAAAAACTAATGCACGGCGTAAAATAATTTTTTGTCACCAATATTAATTTAAGATATGAGCACGACTTCTTCCTCTTCCGGAATGACCTCCCATGATGAAACGGAAGATTTTTTTAAATCAAAAGTATTAGGACATCCTTCCGGGCTATTTGTGCTCTTTTTTACAGAAATGTGGGAGCGCTTTTCTTTCTATGGCATGCGGGCATTGTTAGTCTTATTTCTTACCGCAGCTATGTTAGATGGCGGTTGGGGATGGAGTAGAGAGCAAGCCATGGCACTTTTTGGCTCTTATGTCGGGTTGGTTTACTTATCTACCATGCTGGGAGGATACTTTGCCGATAAAGTCATTGGCTATCGATTAGCTGTAGTTGTTGGCGCTTTATTAATGACATTGGGACATGCATCGATGGCAATTGAAACAGAGTTTTCCATTTATATGGGGCTTGTCCTGCTCGTTTTCGGCAATGGCTTTTTTAAGCCCAATATGACTTCTATTGTTTCTGAAATGTATAAAACAAGGCCAGAGAAAAAGGATGGCGCTTACACAATCTTCTATATGGGTGTTAATGCCGGGGCTTTTCTGGGTATTTTGTTATGCGGTTACTTAGGAGAAAAAGTTGGCTGGAGCTGGGGCTTTGGGTTAGCTGGTATTTTTATGCTATTTGGCATGTTACAATTTTGGTTTGCACAAGGCATTTTTGGCACTATTGGCTTAAAACCGGTAAAAAAGAGTGCTGAAATAACTGCTGCAGAATTAAAGGGCGATAAGCTAAATCCTTTTTCCACCGGACAACTGGCATTAATTGCAATCATGGTATTGCTGGGCTTAATCTGGATAATTTTTGAGCCGGCTAAGTTGATATCAAATGGCTCCGTTGATATTTTTAATTTTACTTTTTTAGGCCTATCGGGCAACAACTTTACTATCTTACTTGCTTTAGTTCTTTTTCTGGGATTACTTATCTACAGGCTGGGAAAATATACTCCCTTTACCCGTGACAGAATGATTGCCGTTGCTTTTTTTGCTTTCCTCACTATGTTCTTCTGGGCCATCTTTGAGCAGTCACCGGGTACGCTGACCATTTTTGCAAAAGACTATACCAATAGAGTTTTGGATGGTAACGCAGGGGTTACTTTTAAAGTGGTGAACGTGTTAATTACGGTAATACCATTGCTTATTATTTCCTGGGTACTTTTTAAACTGTTTGGTCAAACATTTAAAAGATATTCTCTCTCGAATATTATCTTGTCCATCAGCTTTCTGATTGTTTGGGGTATTGCCCTATGGATGCTACAAGATCAAATTAATGAAAAGAATCTTGAAGTGCCAGCCTCTTGGTTCTCCACTTTAAACTCTCTATTTATCATCAGCCTGGCTCCACTTTTTTCAAAATGGTGGGAAAGCAAGTATAACCCTTCTGCCAACGTAAAATATGGTATTGGTTTGTTTTTGCTGGCATTAGGCATGGCCTGTGTAGCTTTTGGAGCAGGTGGCATAGAGCCCGGTGCTAAATCCGCGTCTGTTAGCATGATTTGGCTGATACTAGTTTATTTGTTCCATACTATGGGCGAGCTTTGCATTTCCCCAGTAGGCCTTTCTTATGTAAGTAAATTGGTACCGGCAAGAATGATTGCTGTAATGTTTGGTATCTGGTATCTAGCCGTTGCAATAGGCATGAAAGGAGCTGCCAAATTTGGCGAGAACGTTGATAAAATTGCCAACGAAAAAGGAATAAGCTATTTCTTCTGGATGCTTACCGGTGTATCACTTGCAGCAGCCATTATAGCAATACTTTTTGCTCCCATTATAAGAAGATTAATGCACGGTGTGCGCTAAGTGCCTTTCTATTTTATTTTACAAAAGCTACCTTATAGGTGGCTTTTGTAATTATTGCCCTATTGGTTTCTATTCTTTCCTTTTTAGATAAAACAAAAGCGGCTCAAAATTGAGCCGCTTTTTTTCCGCTAAGCAGTTAGAAATGGCGGATACAAAACCAACAAGTTTCAACAGTTCTGAACAAATTAAGCAGTTAGTCTGGGTTGCGATACATCCCGACCTTTACTGAGACAAAGACAAGATCGCTTATGCTGCACAGTTGGTTATTTTTTTTATAAAAATTTTAGGGATTCTTTTGGAATCCCTAAAACATATTTAAAATCAACTATTTATCTAGAACCAGCTTCCTATAAATTTTTCATTTACCGGCTTCTCTTTTAATCGTTTGGCCCTTTTTGCCACTACTCGCTTGTGGCGCCATGCCGCATAAATCATCATAGGAATAAACAGCAATATCATGGGAGGTATACCCATAAAGGACACCCATTTACCCCCAAAATATTTACGCATAGGTCTTCTTAGCCTTTCTGCTATCAGGTACATACTGGGCACCATTATCAAGGTAAGGAAGAAAGCAAATGCCAGCCCAAATATAATTGTCCAGGCCAGTGGCTTCCAGAAAGAAGCATTGTCTCCCCCAAAGAAAATATGCGGGTTGAGGTCTGAGAACATCGTAACGAAATTAATATTGAACCCTACTGCCAATGGAACCAGAGCAAGAATGGCTGCCAGCGCCGTCAGCAATACAGGAATAATACGCGTTTTACCGGCCTGCACCACGGCTTCCATGGTACGCATTCCTCTACCGCGTAACTCATCCGCAAATTCAATAACAAGAATACCATTTTTGATAACGATACCCGCAAGACCCAGAATACCTACCCCTGTCATTACCACCGATACATTCATACCTGTAATAGCATAGCCGAGCATCACACCAATGACACTAAACACAATCTCGGTAAGAATAATGACCGGCTTGCTTATAGAGTTAAACTGTAATACCAGAATAAACAGGATAATTAACAGCGCTGCGACAAGTGCCAGTCCTAAGAAGTTAGCCGTCTCTGCCATTTGCTCTCCCTCACCTGTTTGCTTGATAGTAACACCGTCGGGCACACTTTTAAAATTAGCAATATGCTTTGTCAGTTCCTGATTTACACCCGCTGGCGTATACCCTTGTGATAAAAGCACATTGGAACGGAGTGTAATGACTCTTTTTTGGTTTTTTCGTTTTACACTACCCAGCGTATTGGTGTAATCTACATCTACCAAAGAAGAAATAGGTACGCTTTTAAACTGGCCGGTAGCCATATCCATAAAAGATATTTTCATGTTCAAGAGATCTACCAGATTCTTTCGCTGTACCTCGTTATTGCGTATCTGTATTTTATATTCGTCTTCTCCATCCTTTATCTTGCTTGCCTCCATTCCAAATAAAGCCGTACGTATCTGCATACCTATTTGCGCACTATACACACCCTCTGCCATGGCTCTTTCCCTGTTTACGGTAAAAGCAATTTCCGGACTTTGCAAATCAATATCCATTTTCAGCTCTTCTACTCCCGGCGTTTGGATGCTATCCAGGAAATTTTTCAGGTTCACGGCTGTTTTAGTAAGCTTATCAAAATCCTCACTAGCGATTTCAATATTCACTGGCGGCTCTGTAGGCGGGCCACTGGCTTCCTGATCTACCGATATCTCTACACCGGGTATACCTTTCATTACGGAACGAATACTATCCAGATAAGGTGCAGAGGAATGACCATGCCTTTTTTCAAACGATACAAAAGATACCTGTATACGACCCAGTTCACTTCTTGTGCTTCTATCACCACTGCTGGGATCGGCTGCACCTACCGCTACGTTGGTAATCACACTTTCTACAATCGGGTTTTTCTTATTGGCTGCAAGATCAATATCTAATACTTTATATACTCTTTTTTCCAATTCCCGTACTATGCTATCTGTATATTCTACTCTTGTGCCGGTAGGTAATTTGGCATAAACATATATCTGATTAGGATCGGCCGATGGGAAGGTAACCACTGCCGGACTGCGGGCTACAAATAAAAAGATGGAAAAGAAAAACAATCCTACCGCTCCCAGTAATAACCAAACCGGTCGCCAACCCTTCAGTGCCCAGCGTAGTAATGTTTCATAATGACCCATAATCCACGGTAATACTTTATTCTGAAAACTATGTATCCAACCGTCAAAGAAGTAGCGATTAAGTAGAATACAAATCATAATAAAGAGGAGCAGGTTACCAAAGAAAGGTGCTCCCAATACATCTAACAATAGGCCTATACCCACAGGAATCCAGAAAGAAGGTTTTTTGAAAATAGCCGATTTAGCTTCTTTCTTTTCATGCTCCGCATGGTTCATAAAGTCCACGGCAAATACCGGGTTCATAATAAAGGCTACCACCAGCGAAGCTCCCAGCGTAAAGATGAGCATCAGCGGGAGATATATCATAAACTTACCAATGATTCCCGGCCAGAAAAGCAACGGGAAAAAAGGTGCCAATGTAGTAAGTGTACCGGCTAATACCGGAAACCATACTTCACCTGCAGCCATCATCGCCGCTTTGGAGGCGCTAATCTTACCCTTGCCTTCCACAAATATGCGGTGCGTATTTTCAATCACCACAATGGCATCATCCACGATAATACCCAGACCAAAGAGCAGGGCAAATAGTACGATAAAATTGAGGGTAATACTAGATCCTACTATCAAGGAACCTGCCGGTAAAAACAGAAAGGCCAAAAACATACTTAAGGGTACACTCAATGCCACAAAGAAGGCATTAGTAACACCCATGAAGAACATTAGGATAATTAACACCAATATAAAACCAATAACAATGGAGTTGACCAACTCTTCAAAAGAAGTACGTGTACTATCACTGGTGTCACCTGTAATACGCACTTCCAGATCCTTAGGAAACTCATTAGTTTTTAACTCATCCGTAATTCTTCTTACATCAGCACTCGTTTCTATCAGGTTTTCACCGCTTCGCTTAATGATGTTCAGCGTTATTACATTTTTACCATCTAAGCGGGCATAGCTGTCTCTTTCTTTAATCGTATCCTTTATAACAGCAATGTCTTTTAGGTAAATAGGAAATCCTTTCGTGTTTCTTATCACTACTTTTTCTATGTCATTAGCCGTTTTAAACTGGCCTTTGAGTTGCAACGTACGCTGCATATTGCCCACTTCCAGCATACCCCCACTGATATCCATGTTCTCATTCTTAACAGCATTGGCAATATCGTTAAACGAAACACCGGCGGCCTGCATTCGGTAATTATCTACATTAATCTGAAACTCTCTTTCAGGTGCACCTACCAGATCTACCCGACTTATCTGAGGCAGCTCTTCCAACCTGTCTTGCAAGTCATCTGCATATTTCTTTAACCGGGCAGGATCAT
>CAZPPM010000038.1:0-25789 GCA_964588445.1 uncultured Citrobacter sp. | reverse complement strand
ATAAGCTTTGTTCTTTTTACAAATGTTTCTTTTACTGCCGGGTTGATGATAAGATCAGCATAACGCTGTCTGTACCGGAACTCGGGATCGGTAACAGCATCAAAGGTTTGCCCGTCGGCTTCTTTTACAATAGGTAAAGGGCGTAATGACTTGCTCAGCAATGTAAGCTCTTTTACATGTACCGATGTTTCCCCGGTTTTTGTAATAAAAGCATAGCCTTTGATGCCAATAATATCACCTATATCTATCAGCTTTTTCCAAACAATATCGTAAAGGCTTTTGTCCTCTCCGGGGCAAATATCATCCCGACGGATGTACAACTGAATACGTCCTTCTCCATCCTGTATCACAGCAAAATTGGCCTTGCCCATATCCCGCACACTCATTATCCTGCCTGCCAGGCACACATCGCTATATTGCTCTTTTGTTTCTTCAGTATAATTGTTCTTTATGGTAACTGAATTACTATTAATAGGAAACAAGGGCGCCGGATACGGCTCTATGCCCATCATCACCAGCTCCGCCAGTTTTTCGCGTCTCAATTGTTCCTGCTCCGACAAATGTTGTGTACTCATATAGTAGATACTAATTTCAAAAATTGGCGCAAAGGTACTGGATGCAGGCCTAAGAGCAATAGCCTGATTTTACTATCCTTGCCTTGTAGAAGGAGGAACTTTTTTACCGGTAAAACAGCCTCCCCCTTTGTTAAAAAACTGAAAAACAGCCATCATTTGCTCTTTCTTACAGCCTTATTACGATCAGGAAGCAACCGGAATTTGTTAAATAAGCGTCTAACAAGTGGCAAAGTGGTTGCAGGTCTATGCCTTGGAACGTATCTTGCAGGACATGAAATCCTTCCTTACTAAAACAAAAGATATATAATGAAAACATTTTTTCTTTCTATTTCCCTTTCCCTACTTGTTGTGGGTGCAGTCAATGCACAAATCAAGCTGCCCAATGTTCTCAGTAAAAAATCTTCCGGCGACGTTTCGGAAGCAGAAGCGGGTTCGGGCATCAAAGAAGCCTTGACACAAGGTGTAACCAATGCTGTTTTAAATCTGAATAAAACGGATGGATTTTTTGGCAGTGATGTGTACAAAATGCTGCTGCCACCCGATGCACAAAAAATTGAAAAGACATTACGTTCCATAGGCATGGGTGATCAGGTAGATAAAGCTATCCTTTCCATTAACCGAGGAGCAGAAGAAGCCGTCGCTTTTGCCAAACCGATATTTGTAGACGCGATAAAAGAACTGACCATCGCCGATGCACTTAAACTCGTATCGGGTGGTAAAGATGCCGCTACGCAATACTTCAAACAAAAAACAACGACCAAACTTGTCGCTGCATTTACTCCCTCTGTACAAAGCTCGCTTGATAAAGTATCAGCAACAAAGCACTATGAGGACATTGTAACAAGCTATAATAAGCTTCCTACAACATTAAAGAAAGTAGACCCTGATTTGACTTCTTTTGTAGTAGGCAAAGCTGTAGATGCTTTATTTGATCAGGTAGCTAAGGAAGAGGCCAATATTCGATCTAATCCTCTCGCAAGAGGTAGTGATATCTTAAAAAAAGTATTTGGTAAATAAAATACTCGACATTCATTTGTTAATACAAAAAGCCGACATACAATGTATGCCGGCTTTTTTGTGCAACTGCTTGTATCTATTTTTCCTATTCGTAGCCTGGGTTTTGAATCAGGTTGGGGTTTACCGCAATTTGTGTGTGCGGTATGGCATATATCTCTTTTCTAGGATCATTAGTAGGTGCATGATCCCACCAGGCCCCATTGGTAAATCGGCCAAAGCGTATAATGTCTGTACGGCGCTTCCCTTCAAAAATAAACTCTCTTCCTTTTTCTGCCAGTAGCTCGTCCAAGGTCAATGTTCCTGTTGTATAACTAGCCGCCGGCCAGTCTACATCAGCAAAGGCCCTTCTTCTGCTTGCATTGATAAGGTCTACAGCTTCCTGTGTTGCCACGCCTCCATTTTTCCGCATAATAGCTTCTGCTTTTGTGAAATAAATTTCTGTTAACCTATAAATGATATAGTGGTTCTCTTGATAGTTAGGATCGGTAAGTGTTCCGCTCTTATATTTATGAAACCTTGCGCCACTGTTTTCTTCCCCTTTACTCATATCACCAGCGCTAGTAAAATCGCCTTCGCTCTCTCTTCTTATCGAGTTAACATATACAAATGGCTGACCGCTCCATTCTTCTGTACCGAGTACAGGAACAGCAGTACCATATTTATACTGTGGGCCAAATAAGAACCATTCTTTTTTCCGCAAATCGCTTTCTGCATATGCATCATACGCAGATGGTATGACAACGAAAGCGTTCCATCCGCCATAACCGACATTCAACACCTCTTTTATATTGTCATATCCCATGAAAAATCCACCCCATCCAAATGTAAACCCACCTTTTCTACTGAATGCGAACTGAAACAGCGCTTCACTTGCATTATTATTTGTATTGGAAAAAGTAGTGGTAAGATTTGTCGCTAATGCTGGTGTACCACCAATTCCTCCTGCCTCACCACTTATAATTTTGTTACAAGCAGCAATAGCTTGGTCCCACATAGCCGTGCCGGTAAAATATTCCGCATTTAAATATAATTCTGAAAGCATTGCATATCCGGCTGTAGCGGATACACGACCTACTAATGCCTGCGAGTAGGGCAATAATTGCGGCACGTATGTTTCGAGCGCTTCTTTGGCAAAATTGAATACTTGTGCTTTCGTAGCGGTGGGTGGATTCAATGGTTCACCTACTTTCGTTACTATAGGAATATTCCCCCATAGCTCCATCATTTTCATATAATGAAACGCTCTTAACACATGTAACTCTGCTAGAATTGCTTTCATCTCTGCTTCTGCAATACCGAGTTTTGCATAATCAACTGTTTCCAAATCTGCAATGGATGAGTTGACATAACCCAACCCTGTCCATAACAAATCCCATGCATTTCGCATTCTCCCTTCATTCGATGTCCAGGTATGATAGTGTTGGCGGAAGTGATCGCCTCCATCATATCCATGTCTTCCTTTTTGAGGCCAAGCTAACTGATCGGCTGATAACTCAGCATGATAATAATAACCATTCTGTCCGGTAGGTGCCAGCCAAGCTTGCATATGCGTAAATGGACGAAGTGCAGCCTGTAGTACTTCTATTTTATTATTATAAAAATTGTTTTTATTAAGTTCATTGTAAAGTGTTTCATCCAGCTTAGTACAAGAGCTAAGAACAATAGCAAACACTGCTACTACTGTTAGATGACGTTTTATATTTTGTATTGTTTTCATACTATATTTTTTTAGAAGCCAATATTAAACCCTATTGCAAAAGATTTTGTTCTTGGATAAAAACCTCTCGCATCAACTCCCGCTTCGAAGCCCGTATCCTGTAGCTCCGGATCTATTCCGCTGTAGCCGGTAAAAGTTGCAACATTTCTACCCGTTATATAAAGGCGCATATTCCTTATTAGCTTTGTTTTAAGCCGGAAATTATACGCCAGTGTAATGTTATCCAGTTTTACAAAATTTCCATTTTCCAGATAGTAATCGGAGTATTGAGGATCGTCATTTAGCTGATCATGGGTAGTGATAGCAGATTTTAGCAGGTTGTTGGGCAACCATTTCTTATTACCAAAATAAAGATCCTTAGTATTAAGAATATCATACGCAAACTTACCTCTGAAGAAAATGGTGAGATCAAAGCTTTTATAGCTAAAATTATTGCCTAATGACAATTGCAACTTAGGAACACCATTACCAATAATAGTAAGATCATCATTATTGATACCGCTTGCAGGAGCCGTTGTTCCATCCTTTTTATAGAAGAGCCACTTTCCATCATTATCAAAACCTGCGAATCTTTTTCCAAAGAAATTTCCAACAGCACCGCCTTCTTCTAAACGAAACGCATTACCCAGATTACCGGGTGACGGCAATCCATAAAACTCCAGCCAGTTGGCTCGGAAGGTTTCATTAGATAGTTTTACTAATTTATTCTTCTGTGTATTACCAGCAAAGTCTATTGACCACTTGAAATCTTCTTGCTGAACAGCAATAGCAGAAACCTGTAATTCCACTCCACTATTGCGGATGGAACCTACATTGGTATAAATAGAGTTTCTAACAAAAGGAGGCTGCTGTGCATTATAATTATTCAATAAATCACTGGTAGTTCTATTGTAGATATCTAAAGCACCTGTAATTCTATTGTTTAGGAATGCGAAGTCTATACCAAAGTTCCATTCAGCTTTTTGCTCCCACTTTAGATCCGGATTGGGATTTCTGGCTGCACCATAGGTTTGATAAAAAACACCATTCTGTGGGTATACTCCCCCGGTGCTCAATGTTACCAATGATTGATAGTTGGGTATTCCTTGGTTACCCGTTACACCATAACCTACTCTTACCTTCAACATATCAAAAAACGTAACCCCCTTCATAAACTCCTCTTGTGTAAGTGTCCAACCAATAGAAGCAGCAGGGAAGTTGCCCCATTTATGATTGTCTCCAAAACGCGAAGAGCCCTCTCTCCTTAGTATTACCTGCGCAAAATATTTGTTGCTAAAAGCATAATTCACACGACCAAAAAATGCAATCAATGTATTATCTGATTTACCACTTCCTATACCCGGGCGAGGCAATGCAGTATTTTGTATAGCGCTTCCTGCACCAAGGTTCCAATCAAGGAAACCATCTGTAGTAAAACCATTATTATTCACATTAAATGATTCGCTGGTAGAATACTGATAACTATAACCCAATAATGCAGAAACCGAATGCTGTCCTTTAAACGTCGTATTATAGTTTAATGTAGATTCTAAAGTTTTTGTCCAGTTTACATTATTTGCTTTTGATGCATACGCCATTCCCCGGTAATCAGAGTTTAATCTTTGATCCCAATCCCGTGTAGAACGATAAAACCGATCATTATAGCCATCTCTTACATATGAAGTAAATAAAGACCCGGTAAGCCCTTTAACAATTTTTAATGACAGAGACGCATCTCCGGAAAAAGTTTGTTGATCTCTTTCAGAGATACGATAAGCCAACCTTGACAGAGGATTATAATTGTTGAAAGCTTGCGTTTCTACAAAGTTGCCATTGGCATCTATGATAGGCGCTGTTGGATTTCTTTGAATAGCCTGTTCAAAATCACCGCCACCGCCACCAAGCAAATTGGCTTTATTTACATTAGCCGCAAGATTAACGGAAAATGTAAGTCGGTCATCAAGTCCTTTTTGATTAATGTTAACACGTCCGCCAAACTGTTCTCTTCCATTTTGTCTGGCTATACCATTTGCTTCGTTAAAAAATAAAGAAGCCCTGTAATTAGTATTGCCTGTACCACCAGATGCTGCAAAGTTGTGGTATTGACTGGTATTTTGTTTATCAATAAGATCATCATAAAGATTAGTAGAGCTACCCAAATCCTGACTTGCCGGAATCAGCCCCTTTGCAATCAAGTCTCTAAACTCAGCCGCCGAAAGAAACTCGGGTTTTCTATCAATAAGCTCCCGCTGCACGTACGTATTGTATTCATATCTTGCTTCGCCGGCTCTTCCCTTCTTAGTTGTAATTAAAATTACACCGGCATTACCTCTAGTACCATATATGGCCGCCGCCGATCCGTCTTTCAATACATCAAAAGACTCAATATCATCTTGCTGCAAAAGATCTAAATTACCACCCGGTATACCATCAATAACAATTAAAGGTGTACGGGTTCCTGTTAAAGAAGTAACCCCCCTTAACTGCAGCGAAACACCTGAATTAGGATTATTACCACTCGCACGAGTAATATTTAAACCAGCCACTTTGCCTTGTACAAGATCAAGTGGAGATCTTGCACCCCCCATATTAAACTTATCTGCTTTTACTGTAGCTACTGCAGAAGTTACTTCTTTACGCTTTTGTGTACCATACCCCACCACCACTACCTCATCTAGGCTTTGGCTTTCCTCTACAAGTGTAATAAGAATAGATGAGCTGGTTCCTACTTTTACTTCCTTTGATTGATAGCCTACAGAGCTTATAATTAACACATCTCCAGTAGCAGCCGCTATTGTAAATTGTCCATCATCATTTGTGTTTGTTCCTCTTGTCTGCCCTTTTATTAAAATGGATGCATTAGCAACAGGTTGATTGTCCGAAGAGCGTACGACAGTTCCTGTTATTGTTTGTTGAAAAAAGTCAGCTTCACGACCTGCGGCAAAGCTATCCGTAGCCGTGTGTGAAGCAAGCAATACATATAGTATCAGCATGAGCTTAACCATTGTACGCAGGGGTAGTTTTTGTTTCATTTGTTGAAAGTTTAGATATAAACAAATAGTCTGAAAGGCATCTGATCTTCTGTTGGCTTTATACAGAAGTCATCAAATCCTCTATGTAGATAGATACGAGTTGAGGCGAAAAACAGGAAAAGAGTAGAATCGATCTTGGCTACCCCGTTTAAATAAATAAAATGTGTAAAATAGAATAAGCATAGTCGTTAGAGTTGGTTAATTAGAAAAGGCAATTTGCTATGTCGATAAACAAGGTTAAATCAATTAGCATGCCTTGCAAAAAACTCAACCCCCATTAACGATGTGTTTGAAATTCATTTACATTAATCAGTACAAGAATGTATCAGAAGAAATGAAGTGTTTAAAAAGTATTGGGATTGCCAAACAATGTTCTACGCTTCGTACTTCTCAATTAACGAGCGATATAGGAGCCTTGTGATCTTTTCGTGTTTCTCTTTCAGTTAAGAAGTTTAATAAGATCATTCTATCCTTCACCCGTTAACACTTCAATAAAGCCTATTTACTATTTGTTAAAATTTTATAATAAGCCGTTGAGCAACTTCTCTATAAGGGCATCTTATTTATTACATACATCGAAGATTACATAGCTTTTCTACGATCTTTACTCCATATGTCACACCGCATCCGAAGCAGTATGACATATAAGATAAAAGTATCTCTTACATACATAAAAACGCCTATCAATTGATAGGCGTTTTTATGTATGTAATTTTGTGTTTAGCTCATTGCACAGGTTAGAAGAGATTAAGACTACTCTTCTGGATATGCAATTATTCCTTGCTTGTAGATAAAGAATAAGGAAAATCTGTACCCTTTATTCCTCTTGCCGTATTAGGCGTAGCACGCATAGAAAAATCAATGCGCATACCTTTCATGATATCGAAATGGCTGATCCAATTTTTCGTATGTGCTTTATTGTTTACGTTTACTGTATTCACATAGCGTTTTTCTTTTGCATTGTCCGGCGCATTTACAATCAACTGCTTGCCATTTTCAAGTGTTACTGTCACTTTCTTAAATAAGGGAGATCCCAATACATACTGATCGGTTCCGGGGCAAACAGGGTAAAAACCTAATGCAGAAAAAACATACCAGGCAGATGTTTGTCCATTGTCTTCATCACCACAATAACCATCGGGCGCAGAGCTATATAACTTATCCATTACTTCCCTTGACCAGTATTGTGTTTTCCAGGGCTCACCAGCATAGTTGTATAAATAGATCATATGCTGTATAGGCTGGTTGCCATGTGCATACTGCCCCATATTCATGATCTGCATTTCCCGAATTTCATGTATCACACCTCCATAATAAGTATCATCAAAATGTGGTGGCATTATGAATACGGAATCGAGCATTTGTACAAAGTCTTTTTTACCTCCCATCAAATCAATTAAACCCTGCACATCATGAAATACGCTCCAAGAGTAGTGCCAGCTATTTCCTTCGGTAAAAGCATCGCCCCATTTGAGTGGATTGAAAGGTGATTGAAAACTGCCATCTTTATTTTTACCTCGCATTAACTTATGCTGTGGATCAAACAGATTTTTATAGTTTAAGCTCCTTTTCTTATACAAGTCAACTTCCTCTTTCGGCCTGTTCAATGCCTTCGCTAATTGATAAATAGTAAAATCGCTATATGCATACTCTAATGTACGGGCTGCATTCTCATTAATTTTTACATCATAAGGAACATAGCCCAATTCGTTATAGTATTTCACTCCCTTTCTCCCTACCGCTGTCATCGGACCTTCGTTATTAGCCCCATGCAATAAGGCTTCGTACAAAGTACTAATATCATAGCCTCGTAGTCCTTTAAGATAAGCATCGGCCACAGCAGAAGCAGAGTTATTTCCTATCATAATATCAGCAAAGCCAGGGCTGCTCCATTCCGGTAAAAAACCGCCTTCTTTGTAATCATTAATCAATCCTTCCTGCATTTCTTTATTGATAGAAGGATAGACAAGATTTAAGAAAGGATACAATGCTCTGAATGTATCCCAGAAACCAGTGCCACCAAACATATAACCGGGCATTATTTTTCCATTGTAAGGGCTATAATGCACTTTGTTACCCGCCGCATCTATCTCATATAATTTGTTTGGAAAAAAAACCATCCGATACAGGCAAGAGTAAAACGTCCGTAGCTGATCCAGGTTATCACTCTCTACTTTTATACGTCCCAATGTACTGTTCCATATGTCGCGGCCTTTTTGTTTTACTTCGTCAAATGAGCGGTTGCCAATTTCTTTTAAGTTGAGCTCCGCTTGCTCTTGGCTGATAAAAGAAGAAGCGACACGCACTTGTACCTGCTCGCCTCTGTTTTTGATAGAAAACCCCACAATAGCACCACTATTCTTATCATTGGATAGAGTCAAATCATTCCGTAATATTTCGTTCTCCGTCCAAGTGCCGGCACTAGTGAAAGGCTTATCAAAAACGATAACAAAATAGTTTTTAAAATTTTTAAGATTGCCCCTGCTATACTTTGTAGAGTATCCAATGATTTTATTTTGCCCCGGAATTACTTCTACATACGACTCCTTATCAAAAGCATCCAAAACAATAAAAGCACTATCCGTTTTAGGAAAGGTAAATCGGAAAAAAGCGGCTCTTTCAGTAGGTGCAATTTCTGTGACCACATCATGATCCGCCAAATACACGCTATAATAATAGGGCTTTGCTATTTCTGTTTTATGAGAAAACCAACTGGCTCTTTTTTCCTGCTCTGCAATTGCCTTTCCGGTCACCGGCATGAGTGAAAACATACCATAATCATTCATCCAGGGAGAAGGTTGGTGAGTTTGTTTAAAGCCACGAATTTTATCTGCGGAATACGTGTATTGCCAACCATCTCCATTTTTACCTGTTTGCGGTGTCCAAAGATTCATGCCCCAGGGTAAGCCGATAGCGGGATAAGTATTTCCATTTGATAAACTGTATTTGGAATCTGTTCCCATTAATGTGTTCACATAATCAACAGGGTCGATGGCAGATGACTTTACCTGTGAATAGCTTGCTATAGTACAGTTAATGAATACAGCAGCAAGCAATAATTTCTTTATCATAATTGAATAGTGTTGTAATTAAAGGCCTAAAGATAAAAGAGAGGTTTGTTTGTTATAGCTAACAGAAACAAATTTAATTGTTAATGGATTTATAAGGGTCTGAATAAAATATATTTCTGTTCCATTTTCTCTTACTGTAAAGCCCGTTCATTTTTCTTCTTTGCGTAAAAATCTACCTTACTCGCATTGATGAATTTCAAACAAACTGTTAACGGATGGGTAACCATCTACTAATTTACCAAGGGAAGCCTATCTTTAGTCAGACCAATTATGCCTACACAGTCCTCCATCAAACTTTATAAAGCAGTTGCCATACTTAGCTTTGTCATACTGGCTTGTGTCCAGTTCTTTCTGGTGTATAATACCTATAAGCTCAAAGATGAGCAGCATTATTTTGAAGAAAAAGAAAGCATCAACACTTTGTACCGACAAACTATTGCCAACGATAAAGTATCGCCCGGAGGACAAGCCATTATCGATAAACATATCGTTGGCAATATGGAATTGCTGCAGCAGCTCTACCATTCCGATAAACAGAAATTTCAGCAACAAGCTGATGCAATTTGCGATAGCATTTTTGCAGAACTGCGAGAAAACAATTCCATTGACAGCCTCATGGAGTCTTATAAATCCATCATTCAGTATGAAGGTTCCCTCAAATGGCTGTCGTTAATTGAAGCTATCTCTATTACATTTAATGGGTCTACTTATATCCCTTTGTTTAAACTGGAAGATATTTCCAAAAAGGGGCTGTTAAAACAAAACAATAGAGGAAAAATAGCGGGCACGCTAACAACACCCGATAAGCAAAACCTCAGCAGCTCAATTACAGTGAGTAGCCCTTCTGCCTTTTCCAACCGCATCACATTTAGCCTGTACGTTGATTCACCCTATCGCACATTACTTGTTTTTAAAAAAATGTTGCCTACATTTTTGTTGGCTCTGATTTCCATCTTTTGCGTAGCGACCATTTTCTATATCACCTTTCGTAATTGGGTTAAGCAAAAAAAGCTTGCAGAGATGAAATCTGATTTTGTGAATAGTATTACCCATGAGTTTCACACGCCTCTTTCCAGTATTATTGTCGCCAACAAGAGCATACAAAATGAAAAAGTAATTGATGACAAAAACAAAATTTTATCTCTTACGGCAGTTATTGGCAGACAATCGCAACGTCTAAAATCACTATTTAGCCAGGTATTGGATCTTACACTACTGAATGCATCCAGCTTAAATAGAGAAGACGTTCCTTTTGAGCAATTTGTTGAAGAAGTAATTCTTGATTTTAAACTCCAATTGCAGCAGGATACTATTTTTATTGATTACGATAAAGTGGCAACAAACACTATTGTTCCATTGGATAAGTTTTGGGTAGCAACGATGATCATCAACTTGCTTGACAATGGTATTAAGTACAATAACAGTTCGGTAAAAAGACTCCGTGTTTTTATTCGAAAAAAGGATCGCCAGCTAAACCTGCATATTGAAGACAATGGCATTGGCGTTCCTCTGGCCATCAGGAAAGCTATCTTTGATAAGTTTTACAGGAATACTAAAAACATGGACACTAATGCGGTGAATGGACTGGGGTTAGGCCTTTTTTATGTACAGCAATGTGTCACCGCTCACGGATGGGAGCTGAGCATTGATTCCCAAGAAAAAGAAGGATCTACTTTTATTGTTCATATCCCCATGCCATAACTACTATCAATCAAGAAAAGATTTATCCTCATGAAACAAAACATACTTTTCATAGAAGACGAACGAGACCTCGGACATGTTGTCACCGGGTATCTTCAGCTTATGGATTTTCAGGTAGAGTGGCATAAAACAGCCGAAGAAGCGTATCAGGTATTTCGTAAAAGCCCTGACCAGTTTAATATACTTGTTATTGATGTACAGCTACCCGGAGAAAGTGGATTTGATTTGGCACAACGTGTTATCAAGCATTCACCCAACACCCCCTTTCTTTTTCTAACAGCAAGAAACGAAAAAAAAGATCGCCTGCATGGACTTAAGATAGGCGCCGATGATTATATTACGAAGCCCTTTGATATAGACGAACTGGTTTTACGCATCCGTAATATTATCCGTAGAAATAACAGCCACCCAGCCCCCACCGAAAACATTACCATTGGAGATATCTCTTTTCAAAAAGATATTCTCAAACTTTCTATTAAGAATGCAAAAAAAGATATTTCTCTTACTCCCAGAGAAGCACAACTGCTAGAGTTTTTATTTTTTAATAAGAATAGAATATTAAAACGAGAAGAGATTCTCATCAAGATATGGGGCGAAAATGATTATTTCGCTGGAAGAAGCCTTGATGTTTTTATCTCCCGGCTCAGAAAACAATTAGCCAACTCCACTGCCGCAACAATCGAGAATGTTTACGGCGTAGGTTTTATTTTTAAAACGGAAGAGACACTATAGATGACCCTTATCAAATGGCGGCTGTCAGTAACACCTGCCAGGCTTCCTGCACTTTTGTTGCAGCCAATAATTTTTTGGCGTAGAGGTGCAGCTCCTTTTCCATTTCTTCTGTCGCCAGCCCGTAGTACTGAATAATTTGCTTTAGATGATCATCCGCAAATGAGGGATCAATAACCGGCTGCTCATGTACATTGGCAAGTTGCCCCAAATCGTTGCCGGAGAGAATGGCACTATAACGGATGCTTTCGGGCAAAGCGTCAATACCGATCCCTAATTGTGTGTTAGGTTTTGCCACCTGAAACAAACTTTGTGCATTTACCTGGCAATACCAATCTCCCCCCAGTCTCGCTACCAGGTTCAGTTTCTGCTGATCTATTTTTTTATTTTCATCCAGCAACTCATCGGCAATATGCATCCGCAGCACTTCACATATTACCAGGTTGCCTGCCCCCCCCTCTGTTCCCAAGGATTTTATTTCAACAACTTTACACTCCAACTTTACAGGGCTTTCCTTTACCATCGGAGGAGACACCAGCGTTGCCGCTTCTGGTGTAAAGCCTGCTTTGATAAATTCGTTTACCTCTTTGCCATACTCACAACTTGCCAGCGATGTTTGTTGCACCATATCATAGGTCACGATATTTATAACCACTTCCGGCACTTCCATCACATTTTCCAGCGTATGCTTTATGGTATTATTCCGTACCCGACGGGAAGGAGAAAAAATGACAATAGGCGGCGCTGATGAAAAAAGATTGAAAAAACTAAACGGACTCAGATTCACGTGGCCCTCTTTATCCATTGTACTGGCAAAGCAAATGGGCCTGGGAGCTATGACATGTTGCAGGTAATATTGTTTTTCCGGAGCACTTACTTCTTCCAGATTGAGTTGCATAGAGAAATATATACGATTAAGAAAAAGAATCGGGTGCAATTTATCTAATAAAAAGCAATTGGCTATACGCTTCTCGTTACCCGGAAGCCGATATAGCTTTATAGTTATCTTTATTTAAAATACCACCTTCTCCCTTGTGGTATTCCTGTTAGTTTGTTAAACTCAACCAGTAGCCTACGCTGGATTGCAATACTATTTATCTTTACTCCGGTATATATCTTACCATCGCGATTACTTAACTGCCGGTAAGCATCCTAAAAATCAACAAAGGTCAATGACTATCATTAAAAGCGTTACGCTGCTACTTATCATTCCTATTCTATTTGCCCAGTGCCGTTCGCAGGAACAGGAAGTTTTTTCACCCCGGGAGGTTTATCGATCGGATAATTTAATCATCACGCAGCTCACAGAGAATTCTTTTGAACATACTTCATTCAAGCAGACCAATGATTTTGGCAATGTACCTTGTAATGGTCTTATCGTAAAAGATGGGAGTGAAACAATTATTTTTGACACCCCTACTACTGATACAAGCGCTAAGGAACTAATCAATTGGATAACGACAACCCTCCATTGCAAAATCAACGCCATTATTCCTACGCATTTTCATGATGATTGTTTAGGTGGATTAAAAGCATTTCATGAAAACGATATTCCTTCTCATGCGTATGTGAAAACAATTGAGCTTGCCAAAGAAAACGGGTTTACGATTCCACACAATAGCTTCAGCGATTCACTTAGCCTATCAGTCGGTCAGGAGAAAGTACTAGTAACTTTTTTTGGAGAAGGGCATACAAAGGATAATGTAGTGGGCTATTTCCCCAGTGAAGACGTACTGTTTGGAGGATGTTTACTAAAAGAATTAAACGCTAGTAAAGGGTTTTTGGGTGATGCTACTATTGCCGACTGGTCGGCTACAGTAGAAAAAATACAACAACACTATCCGAATGTAAAACTGGTGGTACCCGGACATGGAAAATATGGAAATAAAGAACTTATTGATTATACCATTAACTTATTCAAGTCTCATTAAAAAGCTGAACGTACAATTATTTTACTTACCTATTGTGTAAGCGTCTTGTTATAGCACAATAGTAACTATTGTATTCAAATAAAAGTTCTACTCAACTTTTATTCCTCGTGCTTGTTCTTGTTACAAGAAAACAAATAAACATGCCCGAAAAAATAATCATCAACGGTACAGACATAGCAGTTGCTCGTATTAATCTGGGCGGTAATGTATTTGGCTGGACACTTAACGAAGAGCAGTCCTTTGCCATTTTAGACAGCTTTGTCGCTAGCGGATATAATTTTATAGATACGGCAGATACCTATCCCTGGTGGATCAATGGTACCGGTGGTTTATCAGAAACGATTATAGGAAAATGGATGAAAGCGAGAAACAATCGTAAAGACATCGTGATCGCTACCAAAGTAGGTTCTGAAACAAAAGAACATTCTTTTGATATTAGCAAGAAACATATTCTTCGATCCGTAGACGAAAGCCTTCAACGCTTACAAACAGATTATATTGATCTCTACTACACCCATTTTGATGATAATACAACACCCGTAGAAGAAACCTTATCGACCTACGATACAGTTATAAAAGCCGGTAAAGTACGGCATATCGCAGCATCTAATCTATCTCCCGAAAGATTAACAGCATCCTTTGCCGCTGCCGAAAAAAATGGCCTTCCTGTGTATGTGGCTTTACAACCGCATTACAATCTGGTAGAGCGTGAAAAATATGAAGCAACCTATCGGCCACTGGTAGAAAAATATAATCTCACGGTGTTCCCTTACTGGGCACTGGCAGCAGGTTTTCTGACCGGGAAATATCGTAGCGAAGCTGATTTGAGCAAAAGCGTTCGGGGAGGTGGGGTAAAAAAATACCTAGATGCAAAGGGACTTGCTGTATTAACGGCACTAGACAGTCTTGCAGCTAAACATAACAGTCAGCCGGCAACTATTGCTTTAGCCTGGCTTTTAGCACAGCCCCATATTGGTGCACCTATTGTAAGTGCTACCACTAAGGAGCAACTGGCCACCCTGTTGGCAGCACCTACTTTACCCTTATCTGTAGAAGATGTAGCACTATTAACTGAAGCCAGCCGCTAAAAAGCAGAAAGAAATCGTCCTTTCTGCTTTATAGATTTAAAAGACCAAAAACCCCACCCTTTGTACTAGAAGAGATGTTACCGGCATCGCTACAGAGGTCTTTAGCTGCCTACCCTATTCAATAGCTAAAGCAATGAGCAGCATAGCCTATAGCAGCCTATAATCTCTTAATTGGGGGTCCCTGCACAAAATAAACATCTGGCCTTCTCTTAAAAGACCAACAGAAATGCCTACCTTTGTGCGATAGACAAGAGTGCTTCATCATCCAGTCAAAGTCAGTTTTAATTCTTACACTTAGCACAGTAAAAATTTTATCCTCTTCTTAACTCCTTGTTGCGGTCCTTCTGTCAATTTTTAATTTATTAAACATTTTGGCATGAACATGTATGTATCTAACCTGGGCTTTCACGTACAGGAAGAGGACTTGAAACAACTATTTGAAACTTTTGGTGAAGTGACTTCTGCCAAAATCATCACAGACAGAGAAACTGGCCGAAGCCGTGGATTTGCGTTTGTAGAAATGAAATCGACTGAAGAGGCAAATAAAGCAATGGCAGCCCTTCAGAACAAAGAGATCGAAGGACGTGCAATATCCGTAAGCGTGGCAAGAGAAAGAGAAAGTCGCTCTCAGCGCAGCCGTTGGTAAGTTGTTGTAGCACATTAAGAGATCTTTATCATAAAGCAGGGCAGTAGCACAACTTATTGTCTCGCTTTCTTTTTTACACTACGGGAAGAATCCTGGAAACAGTATTCTCCCTATTAAACAAAGCATAGAAGGAGTCTATGGCAAAATCAAGAGAAACATTTAACAAAAAGAACAAAGAGCAGAAAAAGCAAAAAAAGAAACAAGAGAAGCAGGAGAAAATGGAAGAGCGGAAAGTAAATGCTCAAAAAGGCAAAGACCTACAGGATATGTTGGCTTATGTGGATGAGCATGGAAATATTTCTGACACGCCTCCTGATCCCAAGAATAAAAAAGTATTTAACCTGGAGGATGTTCAAATAGGTACCCCGCAGGGTAATGAAAGGGATCACACCCGTTCAGGCACCGTTCATTTTTTCAATGAAGAAAAAGGTTTTGGCTTCATTATAGACGCACAAAACAATGATCGCATCTTCGTACATAGTAGTAATCTTACAGAACCCATTGCCGTCAATGATAAGGTAGAATATGAATTGGAAGCAGGTGATCGGGGATGGGTAGCTGCCAACGTAAAAAAGAAAGTGTAAAGTTTCTTTGCACTACCACATCGGCATTTTTATTACAAGAGGTATTTCTCCTAGCCTTTATTTATCGCCCTTTAGTAATTAATCAGGTACTGCCCACCCGCGGCAGACAGGCACTATCAAGTGCCGTAGTAAAACAATAACAAAAAAAATATGTCATTTATAAATAGTAAGCTACATCCATCGCTAGTAAAAGCGCTGGAAACATGTGGCTATTCAACAGCTACTCCCATACAGCAAAAAGCCATACCCCTGGTACTGGCCAAACAAGATGTACTGGGTTGTGCACAAACAGGCACAGGAAAAACAGCCGCCTTTTTATTGCCCCTTTTACAGCTCCTCTTGGAAGAGCAACCCGTACAGCGACATCGACAAGTGAAAGCACTCGTACTGGCTCCCACCCGCGAACTGGCATTGCAAATAGCCGCCACAGCCGCCTCCCTGGGACAGTATACGACCATTAAGCATGCCGTCGTATTTGGTGGTGTACCACAGCAACCTCAGGTAATGAAATTAAGAGCCGGAGCAGAACTCGTTATTGCCACGCCTGGCCGCTTAAAAGATTTACTGCATCAGGGATTGATTTCCCTGAAAGAGGTAAAATATCTCGTACTTGATGAGGCAGACCGTATGTTGGATATGGGCTTTGTACAGGATGTTAAACAAATCATCCGCCATATACCCGCGGAACGGCAAACACTTTTCTTTTCCGCCACCATGCCACCCGAGATTATGAAGCTGGTGCAATCACTGCTGCGAAATCCGGTAAAGGTGGAAATCACACCAGCAGCTACCAGTGCCCAACAAGTAGAGCAACAGGTTTATTTCGCTGATAAAAAGCAAAAACCCGCTCTCCTAATTAAGATACTGGAAGAAGAGGCGGTGGAAACAGTGATTGTATTTACCCAAATGAAACATATGGCCGATAAGCTAAGCCGCTTTTTAAACAAAGCCGGTATACAGGCCGATGCCATCCATGGTAATAAATCACAGCGGCAACGGGAAAATGCACTGGAACGATTTAAAAACAGAACGTCACGGATATTGGTAGCAACGGATATTGCCGCAAGAGGTATTGATGTTGACAAGCTGGGGCATGTAATCAACTATGATTTACCCCTCACTGCAGAAACTTATGTACACCGTATTGGAAGAACGGGCCGGGCGGGTGCAATAGGAACAGCGATCTCCCTTTGCAGCCCGGAAGAAAAGCCTTTATTATCGGCTATTCAAAAGCTCATTAAAAAATCTATCACAGAGGTGCCTACGCCGCCAATAGCGATAACAACGCCGGTGCAAAACAGTGTAAAACTTGTCGTGCATCCGCACAACAGGCATCGCTCCAGCAGCCCACGGCATATGGTTAAAAAGCAACGGCAGCTAAGCTGATAGCACTATGCAGCGATTAATAGCGGTAGCAAATAGCATTGATACTCATCCCGGCGCCTACGGAAGCAAAGAGCACGATATCGCCGGTGGCAAGCTGATGTGGTGGTAGTTTATTTTTCCTAACCATATCATACAACGTGGGAATAGTAGCCACGGAACTGTTTCCCAGGTAATGAATATTCATCGGGAGTATGTTTTCAGGAACAGGAAGATCGTACAATTGATAAAACCGTTCTATAATAGCTTCATCCATTTTTGCATTGGCCTGGTGGATGAAGATTTTTTTTAGTTGCCCAATGGGTACGCCGGCTTTGTCCAGGCAGACTTTCATAGCAGCAGGAACATGGTGTAAAGCATATTCATACACTTTTCTACCTTGCATTTTAATATACTGAACATGTGGATCGCTATCAGGATTGGCAGAGGGACCCATGCCGATATAGTTGACTTCTTTTAAAGTATGCGTTTGTGCCACACTGGCCAGTATGCCTTGTGTAGAAGCGGTGACTTCTTTATATTCCAGCACTACAGCTCCGGCTCCATCGCTAAAAATCATGCTGTCTCTGTCATATTGATCGATTACCCGGGAAAGCGTTTCTGTACCTATGACCAGCGCCTTTGTGGCCAACCCGGCCTTGAAGAAGGCATCTGCCTGTATAATTGCCTGCAACCAGCCGGGGCATCCAAATAAAATATCATACGCCACACAAGCAGGGTTGACAATACCCAACTGGTGTTTAATAATACTGGCTAAGCTAGGTACTGCTACTGATTGGATACCCTGTGAAGATACATTTCCGAAATTGTGCGCTACAATTAGCTGATCGATTTCTTCAGGACTCACACCGGCATCTTGAAGTGCGGCTGTAGCAGCAAAACAACCGATAGCCGCAGCATCCAACTCTTTCGTTACATACCGTCTTTCCTCAATACCCGTAATAGCTTTGAATTTCCGAATGATTTCTGTAGCATCCTGCAGCAGTTTTTTTCCGTCTGCATAAAAATCCTGCTGGCTAAACGATTCATTGGAATGAATACCATCCGGTATGTAAGCGCCAGAACCCGATATGACCGATTGCAACATAATTTTTTGATTTTGCAAAATTGAATGATGTACCAGCGTAAGGAGCGGGCACATCGAAAAACTGTTTACTCACTTGCCTCCTCTCTACAAATCCTCATAGCGGGAAGAAAAGAATTATGGCTGCCAGCGGTATATAGGTGGTAAAAAGCTAAAGAAAATTTTTTGTATGGGATATTCACGTACTTGGTCTCCTTAAAATAATTCAATATAAATAGATGTCTAAATATACAGTAATTAATGGTGAGAATGATTGACTTCTCGTTTTGAATGCTTGTCCATTGTTTATTTGTTACACACTATTATAGTGTAACCGGTGAGCCATATGCTTTTCCAGGTCCGGGGATAAGCGCACTGCTATTTCCATCGGGAGTACGAAGTTTAGAATGGCCGCTTTTATCCTCAACTGCAAAAACATTAACTCTTATCTCGGCAATTTATTTTCAATCCTTTCTTTACTCGTATAAAAAACAGAACGAGCCATCAACAACTACTAAAGAAAACCAAAGATTATATATCTTACTTTTTTGCCGCACCGTGTTCGGTTTTTGTACTTACCTTCAAACCAATCTTTTTTAAACAATTAGCAACAAAAGATAAAGCAGAAAATATGACATATCCATTTATTCCCATCGGGCTAATTATACTCTTTATCCTGTATGTTTTATACCTTTTATTGATAAAGAAAGATACTAAGCGGCTTAAGATCGTTTTATATCCCGGATTGTTTTTTATTGCTGTTTGGGTTATTGTTTATTACTTCTTATTGAAATAGCAACAACGTGTTTCCTATACAGAAAGTCGCTGTTGCTATTTATTGCTCACAGCAAATTTTCATGGCAAACTATCTACTGAGATGAACAAACTACTTTTTTTCCTCCTTCTTCCTTGTGTCTCTTTTGCACAGGTTGACAGTACGGATATCATTGTTAAGGAAATGATGAAGCAGCAAAAGATTGTGGGGCTTTCGCTGGCTGTTATTAAAAACGGGCAACCTATTACCAACAAAGGCTATGGCTTAGCCAATGTAGAATTAAATATCCCGGTAAGCTCCGAAACCGTTATCCGATTGGGTTCTGTTAGTAAGCAGTTTTTTACCACCGCTATCATGAAACTACAGGAAGAAGGGAAACTGAATATCGAAGATTCCGTGCTTAAATTTTTTCCGGATGCACCAGCCATATGGCGACCCATTACCATCAAAAACCTGATGTCGCACACTTCTGGCTTGCAGCGAGAAGCACCGGGCTATGACAATTTCAAGCTGCAGCCCGATATAGCTGTTATTCGATCGGCCTATACCCTACCCCTCGTTTTTACACCGGGAGAAAAATACCAGTACTGTAACCTGGCTTATTATATGCTGGCAGAAATTATCACAAGCATAAGCGGCATGCCCTGGCAGGATTATATTCGCGACAGGTTATTTATTCCGGCAGGAATGTTGAATAGCCATGTCACTGATTTTTACCAAATCATTCCTAACCGTGCCAACGGCTATATGCATTATAAGGACACGCCGATCAACGCTACACCTATGTACGCCATTCGCCCCAGTGGTGGTTTTCTCTCTACTTCTTCGGATATGATAAAATGGGAAAAGGCCATGAGAGAAAAAAAGATCATTCTGCAAAAAGAGAATTGGGAAAAACTATGGCAACCCTATATCAAAACATCGGATAAAGCAGAATCGAAAGAGTACTATGGTTATGGTTGGTTTATCAATGAGTATAAAGGACGCAAAACCATTCTACACGGTGGAGCCAATGCCGGTTTTAGAGCCGTATTTACCCATTTTGTAAAAGAAGGGCTTTCTATTATTATCCTCACCAATACCGATGAAGCCAACCCAACTGCGATTGCATATGCACTAGCCGATTATTATTTCAGAAAATAATTGTTCTATATTTATTTCCCTAACGGTAGCAAATACGAGGACTTATTCGAGTAGAAAGAAACGGTCTATGGTAGGGGTAATAGCGGGTAGCATGTTAACCTATAGCACATCGTGGAGGCAGAATGCCCTTTCCGCGCCAGCATAAGCCTCTAACCAGTAAGCATCCTTGTAAAGAGACTCTCTACGCATTAAAATACTATTCAAATGGACATACTTTCAATCGCAGTTGGACTTTTACTAGGTTGTGTAAGTGCTTACATTATTTTTTACCTGCTCCATAAGACAAAATCTGTTTCCCTTTCCCAATTCACCGAACTAACAACCAAGCATCATGAAACGGTTGCCCACATTAAAGCTTTTGAAGAAAAAGTAATTACGCTCCAGAAAATCACTACTGATTTAACCGCTAAACTGGACAACAAAGAAACGCAGTATTCAGCCCTTCTTACCCAGCACTCTTCGGCAGAAACACAATTAAAGTTTAGCGAAACACAAATTAAAGATTTGACAGGAAGCTTACAGTCAGAGGCAGCGACTACTTCCAACCAGCAAACAGAAATCAACCAACATAAACAGAAAATAGCCGAATTAAACGCCAACAACAACGCGATGGCTGATAGTCTTCTTAAACAAACTACCACAAACGAAAAGCAAACTCATCTCATTGAAAACCTAAATTCTAAATTGACAGATTTAACTTCCCAACTTAGTCATGTAACCGCCCAAAATGCTTCCCTTATAGACAAATTGAATACGCAAAAAATCGAGATTGAAGATCTCCAAAAAACAGCCCATACGGAATTTAAGAACATCGCCAATGAAATTTTAAAAGAAAAGACAGCAGAATTTACAAAGACGAATAACGAAAACATCGCCACGCTATTACAACCCTTTAAAGAGGATGTAACAGCATTTCGTAAAAAAGTGGAAGAAGAAACAAAAGAGAGATTCTCGCTGGGGGACAAGGTAAAAGATTTAATTGAGCAGACGAATAAAGTAAGTTTAGAAGCCAATAATTTAGCCAGTGCTTTGAAGGGGCAAACGAAAAAGCAAGGCAATTGGGGTGAAATGATTTTGGAAAGAATTTTAGAATTTTCCGGATTAACCAAAGGCAGAGAGTATTATACCCAGCAGACGATCAAAGATGACGATGGCAATAATTTACGGCCCGATGTAATTGTTAATTTGCCGGATGAAAGAGTTATCGTAATTGACAGCAAAGTGTCATTAAATGCATATGAAAGATTTTCCAGCACAGAGGTAGAGGAAGAGCAAAAGCAATACTTGTCCGAGCATCTTGTTTCCTTGTATAAACATATAGATGATTTGAGCAGCAAAAACTATGATAACCTGCAAAATTCACTTGATTATACAATGATGTTCATTCCCATTGAACCGGCCTTTTTAGCAGCAGTACAGTCGGATTCCGACTTATGGAACTATGCCTACTCCAAAAAAATAATTCTCATCAGCCCTACCAATTTAATCGCCTGCCTGAAAATTATTTCTGATTTATGGAAACGAGAAAAACAAAGTAGAAATAATAGGGAGATCGTAAAGCGCGGTGAGTTACTTTACACAAAACTTGTCAACTTTTTAACCACCTTTGATGAAGTAGGCAGACATATAGCAAAAACACAAGCAGCCTATACTACAGCGATAAACCAAATGAAAACGGGTAGAGGTCATCTGATTGGGCAGGCCCTTAAATTGAAAGAACTGGGTGATTTTAAATCCAATCAGGAAATACCCGCTTCTATGTTGCCCTTAGACTTTGATGATGATAAGGAAACAGAAGATTCTCTTTCGGAAAAGTAAAACAAAGAAAATACACCGGCACCTGATGTAAACGTCTGTCAGTAGTTTTGCTTAGTGGAATACGATTACCGTACGTGCATAAACTCTTGTTCGCTATATAAGCAGAATCGCACTACTACCAAGAACCTGGCAAATAAATTTTAAAGGCTATTCATGAAAAAAATCAACAGCAGTTATTAGCCTAAGACTTAAAAAAAATACACTGAATATGAAAACAACATTTGAAGCGGGCATCAATATCGCCATTAAAATTCCAAAAAGTAAATACGAACAGACCGTTGCATTCTATAGAGATGTTTTAAAATTAGACACACAGGAAAAGCCAATTGACACGGCTACTGTTTCCCGCACACACGAAGTGAAATTTGGCAACAACATTATCTGGTTGGATTGCGTAGACAACTATGCACATTCCGAAATCTGGCTACAGCTTACAGCCCCTAACGTGGAAGAAGCAACAGCGTATTTGCAATCCGAGGGCGTTACAACTTGTGATGAACTTGAAGAGTTACCTGAAAATATGCATTGGATTATGGACCCGGCAGGAACCGTTTTTAACTTACAACAAAAAGTTTAATGCCAACAAAAATGAGGCTGCCCATAACAGCTTATGGGTAATAGAGCGGTAGTAAACAGTTACCAGTCGTGCTACTGAACTACCTCAAGCCCAATCGTAAAATTAACACATGACAGATAGTAAGAGAAAAGGAGCCCGTTCTACAAAAGATATTCCGGCGGCCATTTTACAACAACTAAATGCAGGGCAGATAGAAACGGCCAACCTGGTGGAATGGCTGGCGGTTGATCAACGACTTTTACTTGAAAATTTGCTCCGCCAAAATAAACGGACAGCTTATTTACAACCCGTTCTGGCAAAAATAAACCAACTGAAAAAACAAACAGTAAACACCATCAACGAAGCTATCGGAACAGGACTTTTTGAATTGGTCACACAACATAAGGACAACTATTTTTGGGTAATTATGTCAACCCATTCGGCCGATCTCGTTCGCTGTTGGGCCACTTATACGATCGGAAAAAATGAAGCCCTGACGATTGCCGAAACACTTAAACACATTCAGCCTTTTGCGGCTGACAAACATTTTGGAGTCAGAGAAATTGGTTGGATGGCGGTAAGACCCAAAATCGCACAAAACCTTACCAAAAGCATTGAGATACTTTCTACCTGGACAACACACGAAGATGAGAATAGCAGGCGATTTACAACAGAGGCAACACGACCCCGGGGCGTTTGGTGCGAACACATTGACGAACTAAAACAAAACCCCGGACTGGCCTTATCGATTTTAGAACCGTTGAAATCCGACCCCGCCAAATATGTTCAGGATAGCGTGGGAAACTGGTTGAATGATGCCAGTAAAACCCAAGCTGGTTTTGTAACAAAACTCTGCAAGCGTTGGGAAAAAGAAAGCAATACCAAAGAAACCCACTACATTATTCAAAAAGCATTACGAACATTGAACAAATAGCACATACACGGCTAGCTTCGTATTGAAAACAGGCTACTAGTACCCGTAATTATTGAGCAACTGAAATTAAAAAATAAACATGTACACGTTTAAAAGAACAAATTCCAATGATTCAGCTTTTCAAAATTTAGTTATGGCGCTAGACAAAGATTTAGCAATTAGAGATGGAGCCGACCATTCATTCTATGCACAGTTCAATAAAATCGCACAGATAAAATATGTTATAGTTATATACGAAGAGGAAATGGCCGTAGCCTGTGGAGCAATAAAGGAATATGAAGAGCGTGTAATGGAAATAAAACGGATGTTTGTCTTACCCCAAAAAAGAGGAAAAGGAATTGCCTCACTCGTGTTGAAAGAATTGGAAACCTGGGCAAAAGAATTAGGCTATAAAAAATGTATGTTAGAAACGGGAATAAGACAGCCAGAGGCAATAAGTTTATACAAGAAGAACAACTATATAATTATAAAAAACTACGGACAGTATAGTGGCGTAACCAATAGCATTTGCTTTGAAAAAGAGCTTGTATAACCGCAACGTTTGAACTGACTAAAGCATAACAATGCAAAGTCCACTGCCCCTTCTAAGGCCTTACAAGAGACCGGCAGGGAGGCAATAGCGGACTCAACTATTAACTATTACACATTAGCAACCGGGCGGCAAAGCAGGTAGAGCTGGGAGACGACTATATTCTCCGCTTTTATTACACAAACAAAACCTTTTTTATACAACTACAAGGCGTTTTCATCGATTAGCCAATCTTGAGTAGCCTTATCCGGGATATTTTTAAGAACAAGCTCTCTGGTCATTTCGAATCACTTCTGCTTTTTATCTTTTATGGCAGCCGCCACTTCTACAGGATAATCAGACTCGAGAATATCAACTCCCCCTGCAAAAATAGATCGGTATGCCTGTGCCCTCTCTTCTACAGAGGAAAGCTTGTCATAAATGGGAGCTGCAGAGACCATACACATCACACCTCTTGCATGCAGAAGATCTATCATTTTCCTGTTTTCTGGTTTATTTTCCGAACCTATATAAGCAATCATGTTTTTCCAAGGTACTCCCGCTACTTCATACTCTTTCAAAGCTTCTTCTGTTTTTATAAATGCAGACAGCATAGCTTCGGGATTATCATCATAGTAATAACGTGCCTGCTTTGCATTATGTACGGTTACCATAACAAAAGCACTTGCTTTGTTTTTCCGAATGATTGCCGTTATCATTGAAAAGGGCACATCTTTTTTATCCAGGTTCAAAATAGTTTTTCCTCTCGCCCAGTCAATGGCTTCCTGCAATGTAGGAATGCGATAAGATGTCACATTCCCCTCTTTATCTTTCAACCGAAATTGTTTTACTTCTTCCCATGTATAGTCAGCAAGTTTACCTTTACCTGTTGTAGTACGGTCAAGCGTATCGTCATGTAACAGTACAATCACACTATCTTTTGTAAGCCGGGGATCAATTTCAAAAAAAGCAGGCGTATGCTTTATTACATATTCAAATGTCGCGATGGCATTTTCGGGATAACCGGTAATATGACTTCCCCGGTGGCCACTGACGATAAAAGGATTTTTTCCTTTATACTGAAAAAAAGAATGTACGTCTTTCGAATTCTTCATCCGGAGCTTATGTAATTGAGTACAAGCTGGAGAAAAGAAAAGAAACAATAATGCTATAGGAAAGACTGATAGTTGCCGGATTTTATTCACTTAACTGATTTTTGAATTAAGTAACTCCAATGTAAGTAATCCCTTCTCATCAAGTGTAAAGCAGGTAATGGATGAATTCTGCTGAACTAATCGACGATAATTCGCTAACGGCATACCGAGTTTATAGGCAAGATATAAACGGTTCACTCCATTATGGGCTACTACCATTATGTTACCTTCCTTATACCTATGAAGCAAGTCCATAAAAAAATCATCTACCCGCTTTACAATATCACTGCCTGATTCACCATCGCCACCTGCTCTGTAAACTTCTGGATCCTTCATCCAGTTTTTCCATAGCAGTTCATTTTCTGTAATAAATTCCTCTTTTGTC
>CAZPPM010000037.1:0-25879 GCA_964588445.1 uncultured Citrobacter sp. | reverse complement strand
AAAAGAAGGTTTAGTTTTTTAAGCAGCCATTTAATACAGAATCTCTTTGCCAACCTATAACAGGATAATCGGGATCTCTTAACCTAAAATCACCACAGTCATAATAACCTGCTGAATCGGGTAGCTGCCAAATAAAAGGCTTTCTTGAATCTTGTGTGTAAAACATTCCTTTATGCCGGGAGAGTAAAACAGGTGCGCTAAGGTTTTCTATGTTAACCGAAATTAGATCGTAATAATTGTTAGCGTATAGAATATTATCTTTTATAGAAAGGTCTGTATTTCCGGCAATATGAATAAAGCCGATCTTAACAGCGTTTTCGGGATCGGTTCTATCAATAATATGAACTCCTTTACCAATTTCTGATTGCAAAATCCATTGTTTGTAAATATAAATATTGCCAGGCCTTTTATTCGGTTCCGCACCTTCAGTGTAATAAATAGTTTTATGGCTTGTGTCAGATGAAAAAATAGGTTTCCAGCCCCATACTTTCTGATATGAAATGGGGGGCTCAACAAGGTGGTTCCGAAATCTACTAAAATCGCAACCTGCTAATAGCAAGAGGCTTAGTAGCGAGACAAGAAGGCGCATGATTTTGATTTTAACGGATGACTCTAAAAATTTGAAAAACGATGCACCCTAAATGCTATTTAATTGGGAGGTGGGCTTGGAGTAAATAATGAAAATATAATAATAGCCATTTTTTTGCAGTCACTATTGCTCGTAATTTTAATCCTTACTGTGGTTTTGCTGAATTGCGGAGATTGTAATTTTAAAAGTTTACTATGAAAAGAAGAGACTTTCTACGTATTTCCCTGCCTGCATTTATTATTCTGGCAAATGGCGATATCGTAAAAGCTGGTGATAAACTATTGGGATGGCATAACCAGAAAACAAAGCTACGTTTTGTGGTAGGATCGGATGGGCACTATGGTTTGGTAAATACACCTTATGAAGAGTATTTTTCAACATTTGTACAGGAAGTTAATAAGCAACATAAAGAAAAGGCATTTGATTTTTGTGTAGTGAATGGAGATGTGATTCATGATGATGTCTCTTTTTTTCCTGCTGCAAAAAAAGCATTGGATAACTTGGCGATGAAGTATTATGTAAGTCAGGGAAATCATGATCATATTTCAGCAGAAGGCTGGCAAGAAATATGGGATATGCCTGTCAATTATGATTTTTCTATTGGGAAAAATAGTTTTTTAATTGGTACAACTTCTAATGAACAAGGAACGTATTTATGTCCCGATGTAAAATGGATATCACAGAAGCTGGAGCAATATAAGCGACAGGATAATATATTTATTTTCCTACACATCAACCCGGCGAAGCAAACAAAACATGCAGTGGATTGTCCGGAATTGTTTACGGTAATGGCGAAGTATAAAAATATTCGCGCTGTTTTTAATGGCCACGATCATGATGAAGATGGTATTAAAAAGAGGGAGAACATACCTTTTGTGTTTGATGCTCACTTTGGCGGCAATTGGGGTACAGCCTACAGAGGTTTTCGTGTTGTAGAGTTGCTGGAAGACAATTCGATTTTGACCTATATATTAAACCCCTTCGATAAGATCAACGAGGCGACTCTGTAGGGTTTACATCTTCTGTTGATAGATTTACCTAGACTTGTTTCAACTTCTATGATAGCGCTTTTTCAGACCCTGAAATAAATTTAGGGTGACGTTGTTGAGCGTATATGGTCATCTGCTAAGTATATCATCTTCTGTTGATAGAGTCACGCTGAACTTGTTTCAGCGTCTATGCCAGATGCTTTTTTAGATTCAGAAATAAATTCAGGCCGGTTGTATTGAAAGGATAGAAGCATTGTTTTCCAATAAAAGAATAAATTTAGTAAGCTATTCACTATGATACGCACTTACTATGTTTATATCGTTTCTAATTACTTGCGAACTGTACTATACATTGGCGTAACAACTAATATAGTGCGAAGAATAGGAGAGCACAAAAGAGGGGAAGGCGGTGTCTTTACCAGCCGGTATAAATGTTTTTATTTGATGTACTACGAAGAATTTACTGATGTAAGGAATGCAATTGCGCGGGAAAAGCAGTTAAAGCGCTGGCATCGTACTTGGAAACTCATTCTTATTAAAGAGAATAATCCTGATATGGGGAATCTTTCGGCTATTGGGTTTAAATAAAAGGTAAGCTTCAGTATAAAGTTATTTCCCCGTAAAACTGGCTTTTCTTTTTTCTAAGAATGCAGCAGCGCCTTCTTTAGCATCCGCCGTCTCAAATAGTTTTCCAAATAATTCAATCTCTAAAGCATAACCGTTTTTGGTTTCATCAAAAACAGCATTTGCTGCTTCTATACAACCGGCAACAGCTAAAGGTGCTTTCGTATTGATAGTGGTTAAAATCTCTCTTGCTTTGTTTACTAATTCAGCTGCTGGGGTAACATGATTCACTAACCCATACTGTAAAGCAGTGGCAGCATCAATCATATTACCAGTAATCAATAATTCAATAGCACGACCTTTACCTACTAATTGTACAAGACGTTGCGTGCCTCCATAGCCGGGAATCAAGCCAAGGTTTACTTCCGGCTGTCCAAATTTTGCAGTATCACTGGCAATGCGGAAATGACAAGCCATGGCTAATTCACAACCGCCTCCTAATGCAAATCCGTTGACAGCAGCAATAATAGGTTTAGGGCTATTTTCTATTTTACTAAAAACGAGATCCTGCCCTTTTTGTGCCAAAGCTTTTCCTCCTGCCGCATCCAACTGCGTAAATTCACTAATATCTGCACCAGCTACAAACGCTTTTGCTCCGCTACCTGTAATAATGACAGATAGAATAGTATCATCTTGTAAGGCAGCATCAATAGCGGCACTTAGTTCTTCAATAACGGTTTTATTAAGTGCATTTAATTTTTCTGGTCTGTTGATAGTAATAGTGCAGATGCGATTATCCGTACTTACAAGGAGGGAGCTATACATGGCAATAGATTTTTTCAAAAATAATAGTTTAGCGGGACATAAGTTTCCTACAACCCTTCTATCTGTCAATAATAAAAATTAGATTTGTTGATACGGTTGCTGCTATCTGCTTGCTCATCCATTTTTATAAATTAATAAAATGAAAAATTTTTTTCTTGCCTTATTGTTATCCGCATTTGTTGTGAATGGCTGGAGCCAGAGCAGTAAAAAGATGAGTAAGCTGATCGACAAAAATCTAAAACTGGCGGCTCGGCAATATCAGCTATTGGGCATTCAAACGCCTGCCGATCGTATGCCGCGCAGCTATAACGAAAAAGAAGGGAAATTGATTACCAGTGATACGGAGTGGTGGACAAGTGGTTTTTTCCCCGGCTCATTATGGTATTTATATGAATACACTGGTGATACTGTTTTAAAGACAGAAGCAGAAAAACGATTAGGTATACTGGAAAAGGAAAAACATTTTACCGGCAACCACGATTTAGGGTTTATGATATTTTGCAGTTTTGGCAATGCCTATCGCATTACAAAAAACGAAGCCTATAAAGAAGTAGTGGCTGTTGCAGCAGAAACATTGATTAAAAGATACCGGCCTGTAAGCAGTACGATACAATCATGGGGTTCGGAAAAGGATAAACGATCGCTAGTGATTATTGATAACATGATGAATCTGGAATTGCTAAGCTGGGTAAGTGATACGTATCGGGAACCCAGATTCAAAGCTATTGCCATTGATCATGCGAATGCAACAATTGTACACCAGTTCCGGCCGGATAATAGCTCATACCATGTGGTGGAGTACGATCAACAAACAGGGGCTGTCGTAAAGAAGCGAACACAACAAGGCTATAGCGATGAATCAGCATGGGCAAGAGGACAGGCCTGGGGATTATATGGCTATACGATGATGTATCGCTTTACAAAGGAAGCCTCGTATCTGGATCAGGCGAAAAAAATTGCCGCATTTGTACAAAACCATCCGAGCTTGCCAAAGGATAGGATTCCTTACTGGGACTATAACGCACCTGTAACAGACACAACTTATCGGGACGCTTCCACCGCTTCTATTATTGCTTCTGCTTTACTAGAACTCTCCCGCTATACGCAAGGGAAAGAGAAAGACGCCTATCTGAAAGACGCCAAAAAAATAATAGTATCCTTATCTTCTTCGAAGTACCGTACCAAGGCGGATGAACTGGGAGGTTTTTTGTTAAAACATAGTGTAGGTTCACTGCCACAGCATTCTGAAATAGATGTACCGCTTACCTATGCAGATTACTATTATATAGAAGCACTGCTGCGATACAAGCAATGGTATCTCGATGAAAATAAATAGGCGAGTAGTTGTTTTTTTGATTAGTGGGTAGCAGAATTACTTAAGGAATATCTATCATTCGGATAGTGACTTTGTTTTCTATTTGCCCGTTTCCATTTTTGTCTTTGAATACAACAACTAATGTATAGCGTTCGTCCCATTCCAAAGGTGATCCTGTATGGATAGTGCATCGCAGGTAGCTGGCGCTGTCTTTGTTGAAAATTCCATTGCCATCAAATAAATCGGCGTTACTGAAAATAATTTTTTCTTGTACATCTTTTATTACCAAAGAACAACTGACAGCAACTTTCTCTTCCTTTGCAATTAATCCTTTCACTTCTTTATTAATAATTTCAAAACTTTCACCCAGCGGTATATCTGTGTGGTTTAAGATTTCAGTATTCATTACCATATCTGTGTGTCCTACTTCAATTCCCTGGTAGGCAGTGGTCATGCCCGTTGTAAATTTGTATGCAAGCCTGTTTTGTTTTCTGTGCAGGAAAATAGAAGTGAAGTGGTAAGGATAAATAGTGTCGCACCAAAGGCGGTTCTTTTAGTTAACGACATCGAAATAATCATCTTCGTTATTACATACACAACTTTTTCCAGTGTATAAAAACCTGCATGTAAAGCAGCCAATAATACCCAGGCTGCAGCAATTGTTTTGAGCAGGTTGCCTATATCTTCTCCAAAGCAAAACGGGAGTTCAAAAAAGATAGTACGGGTAAAAAGAAAAATGGCAGAGCGCTGCTAACGAAACACTTTTTTGAAGGTATCGACTTATTGGTGTCCATACAAAATGATACATGGGATAAGGTTTGGGGAGCGCAAAGTTGCAACTGCCCAAGGACCAGTGAATGGCCCAGTATGTAAATAGCCTCAGGGTTTAGCGTATTGGCAAAAAGGCCGAGTAAATGGTGAACATAGAGTCAACTTAGTTGAGTTTATTCCTGAGTTCTTTTACGGCAGCTTTCACCCATTGCTTGCCGCCCTCCGTAATCTGCTGGTAGAAAATAATTTTAGTCCCCTGCTGCCGGGAGTAGGGATGGGTGACACTGTCAACAAGTGCATGACTGGAAAAATGTTGAAAGAGATCTTTCTTTGAGGAGGGTACCTGCTCATTGATGAATAGAATATGTTCGAAAGAGAAATTGGCAGGTAACCATAGTAAAAATGATCCATTGGTGCTTACTACTTTACGGGTAAAGGCCGTATCCTGTCCATAATACTTCATTGCACCTGCTTCTCCATAGTTGCTGCCGAGTATAATAGTATGAGCTCGTACACTATCAGGTAGAGAGTGATAAAACTTTTCGGCTTTTTGTGTTAGTTCTTTCCAGCCCAGCATATCTGCAAAATCTTGTGGTAAACTATGATACTGTAGATCTTCCCATTTGTGTTTTACGCCTGCTTCTTTATGAAAAGCCGCCAGCTTTTGAGGTTCCCAGGCGGGTAACAACAGTGGATAAATCAACCAGCTAAAACCTATAATAAGGGTGGTAAGGACATAGCGAATCCATTTTCTTTTTTGAGAGAAATATTCCCAGGCTACAGCACCTGCGGCTAATAGCATAGGATAAATACCGGCAGCATAATAAGCTTTACCTTTTCCCAGTAACAACAAACCGATCACGCCGAGATATATCCAAAGCAGCCATCGCCATTTCTTTTGTATTGCCAGCCATATGGTTCCTGCTATCCATACCATAACTACCGGCAGCAATAGAAAAAACTGCTCTTTGATAAAATCAAGTGGATGGACAAACTGTAGTTGCTTTTCCTGTAACTCTTTCATATGTCCGGCGAGCGGCCAGTTATGAGTAGACTGCCACCATATATTAGGTAGTATAAGTAAAAGAGCGATGGCGCAAGCAATATAAAAATGTTTGGTAGCGAATATTTTTCGTTGTGCAGATAATAATAAAGCAAGTAAGGTGGCTGCCACTATGAATACAATTGAGTATTTACTCCACCAGCCAATTGACAGGCTAATAACAAAAGCATATAACAAAGCAGTACGTTCTTCATTACAATAGCGAATGAGAAAATACAATGCCAGTGTCCAACAAAATACATCCAGAAAGTTCGGTTGAAACAGGAAATGCATACGCATAAATACGCCTGTCATCATAGCGATGCCGGTAAGCAATTGGGCAAATCGTTTGCCACCAAGCTGTGCTGTAATAAGGCAGGCGATAACTAAAGTAGCTGCACCAAAAAGTGAAGGCCACCATTTGATCCAAAAAAATGAACCCCCTGCTTCTGACGATATTGTGGCCAGCCAGGAAAGCAATGGAGGATTTTCCATATAGCCCAAAGCCGGGTGCAACCCTTGCTGATAATACAAATATTCGTCCCGATGTAACTCGTAAACGGGTGATTGGATAAGAAAGGGAAGAGCAAACTTAATGCCCGCCAATAGCAGAATAAGTGGCCAGTAAGGGGAGTTGGGTTTGGTCATAAAGAAAGGTACAAACTATGCTTGTACCTTTCTTTGAAGTTATTTTTATTTCGGTAAACGGGACTATTTATTCCGCTGAAAAAGCGCTTAAGGCTTTTTTAATTCGATGAAGGGTTTCTTCTTTCCCAATCAACTCAGCGATGTCAAATACACCTGGCCCAAACTTACCGCCTACCAGCATAATGCGTAAAGGCAGCATTACTTCTCCCGGCTTTAATTGATTGGCGGCAGCGATTTCTTTAAAATTGTTTTCTAATTCTTGTGCCTGCCATTGCGTAGCTAGTTCAAAGTTGCGGATGACTTCCGAAAAAAATACTTGCTTGGCTTCATTCCACTTGGGTTTGACAGCAGCTATATCATAGCTGGTGGGCGTTTGGAAAAAGAAAACAGACTGTTCATAAAAATCAGGGAGCAGGGTACAACGTTCTTTCACCAGCCCGATTACTTTTTCCAGTAATTCATCATTATTTAGGGGTACCCCTTTTTCTTCTAAAATTTTTTTCACTTTGGGCTTCAGGCTCTTGGCATCCGCCAGCTTTATCCATTCATGATTGTACCACTTCGCTTTTTCATAATCAAATTTTGCACCACCACTGTGTACTCTTTCTATGCTAAAGGCCGCCATTAATTCTTCTTTCGAAAAAATTTCTTTTTCAGTACCATCATTCCAGCCCAGCATTGCGAGTAGGTTAAGAAAAGCTTCTGGCAAAAATCCTTTTTCCTTAAAACCCTCGGTCAGCTCTCCTGTTTTAGGATCGGTCCAGTTCATGGCAAAAACAGGGAAGCCGTATTTGGCACCGTCTCTTTTGCTCAATTTACCACTAGGTCCTAGTATCAGTGGCAGGTGTGCCCATTGTGGCATAGCGTCTAGCCCAAATAAGTAATTCCATAAAAGGATATGAACCGGTGCACTCGGTAGCCATTCTTCACCCCGAAACGCATGCGTTATTTGCATAGCATGGTCATCTACTACCACGGCGAGGTGATAGGTGGGCATGCCATCGGCTTTCAATAACACTTTATCGTCTAAGATGCTTGTATCAAAACTTACTTCACCCCGTATCATATCGGTAAAGGAGACGGTCTCGCCGGGATTGATTTGAATGCGCACAACATAAGGCGTATGAGCGGCCAATAGTTTTTCTACTTCTTCAGCCGGTAAAGAAAGGGAATTGCGCATCTGTAAGCGCAGCGTATGATCGTACTGCGGAGAAGGGTTCTGTTCAGTTTTATAGTCCTGCCGCATTTTCTCCAATTCTTCTGGCGTATCAAATGCATAGTAAGCATGCCCGTTTTGCAATAATTTTTCTGCATATTGCTGGTACAGGCCTGCTGCTTTTCTTTCGCTCTGCCGATAGGGACCAAAAGCACCGGGGGTCAACGGACTTTCATCCGGCTCCAATCCGGCCCATTGTAAGCACTGAAAAATATAATCTTCTGCGCCTGGTACATACCGGGTTTGATCGGTATCTTCTATACGTAAAATAAAATCACCCCCTTGCTGCTTTGCAAATAGATAATTGTACAAAACCGTCCTTACGCCTCCCAGGTGTAAGCCACCGGTAGGGCTGGGGGCAAAACGAACTCTTACTTTCTTATTCATAGCTCCGCAAAGATAAAAATACAATCCCCTGTTACCGGTTTATCTTTGCAGCGGATGAAAAAATATTTTATAAAAACGCCTTGGTGGCTCAAAAAAATATACGCATCCTATACCTGGAGCGTACCGCAGGATCAAAAGGTGCTCTATTTCACCTTTGATGATGGTCCTCATCCGGAAGCCACTCCTTTTGTATTGGATACGCTTAAAGAATACAACGCAAAGGCTACTTTCTTTTGTATTGGTAAAAATGTACTGGCAGAGCCGGCCCTTTACCAGCGCATTTTGCAAGAGGGTCATGCTGTGGGCAACCATACACAGCACCACCTCAATGGCTGGAAGACAAATGACGGTGATTATTTGCAAGATGTAAAAGAGGCAACAGCCTATATAAATTCCAATTTGTTTCGACCACCTTATGGTAGAATTCGAGCCCGGCAAGCCCAGCAGATTGGTAACCTCTTGGGTGGTGGCAGAATCATCATGTGGGATGTGCTTAGTGCTGATTTTGATGAAACTTTATCAGGCCAGGATTGTTTGAACAATGTGATAAGAAAAGCGGGTAAAGGATCTATCATTGTGTTTCATGATAGCCAAAAAGCCTTTGAAAGATTAAAAATTTCTCTGCCGGAGGCACTGAATTTTTTCCAAAAAAAGGGTTTCCTTTTTAAAAGTCTTGAAAATTCAGAAATGGGGATAAATAAATAGGGAGGGAGATGCAGCGTAAGAAAACAAGTGTAACTAATTGATAACTAGCTTAAAAAGTTAGGGCCTGGGTAGAAACCCTGGCCCGTTTTTAATCCGTACCCTATGAAAACTGAATTAAAGATAAACTAAAATTTGATTTACCCAAACAATTTTATAACAGTTTCTTATTAATTAAATAAACCCATATAAGTAAAAAGCGAAGCGGAGATTTACGTTATGCTATTGATAGATACCCATGCACATATTTATTCTAAACAGTTGATTACTGATCTTTCCGGCATCTTGGAGCGCTCGGTAAAGGAGGGCGTAAGTCATATTTTGATGCCCGCTATAGATGCTTCCACGCATGAAGCCATGCTGCAAGTGGAGCAGCAGTACCCCGGCCAGTGTATAAGTATGATGGGGCTTCACCCTTGTTCTGTGGGTGAAAACTATACAGAGGAGTTACGCATTGTAGAGGACTTTTTGGCTAAAAGAAAATTTATTGCAGTAGGGGAAATAGGGCTGGACTACTATTGGGACCTTACTTATAAGGATCAACAGGTGGCGGCTTTTAACCGCCAGATAGAATGGGCGCTGGCTTATGATGTACCCATTGTTATTCATTCCCGCAACAGTACAGAGGAGTGTATTGACATAGTAAAGCAACACCAGAAAGGGGCGCTGCGGGGTGTTTTTCATTGTTTTTCCGGAGATCAGGCGCAGGCTAAAAAAGTGATTGATTTGGGTTTTTACCTGGGTATAGGTGGTGTGCTTACTTTTAAAAATGGCGGCCTCGATAAGGCCCTGGAAGGTATATCCTTGGAACATATCGTATTGGAAACCGATGCACCTTACCTGGCACCGGTTCCTTACCGGGGTAAAAGGAATGAACCCTCCTATATTAACTATGTAGCCCATAAGCTGGCGGAACTCAGTAAAGTTGACGTAGAAACCGTAGCGGCTACTACAACAGCCAATGCAAAAAAATTATTCTCTCTTACGGTGTGAAACTTTTACTTTTGCAACCCCTTACAGAGAGGTGCCCGAGTGGTTGAAGGGGCTCGCCTGGAAAGCGGGTATGCGGGAAACCGTATCGAGGGTTCGAATCCCTTCCTCTCTGCAAACTAAAACAGCCCTTTAAAGGGCTGTTTTAGTTTTTACTTCCCAGCGATGTCTCCCGTAGGGGACATTGCTGGGAAATAAAGGATGGGTTACCATAAAGAAAATGGTCTATGAATTATCGTTGATCATGCATAATAGAATTATAATTGAGAGTGTCTGGCTTCATAGATATGATCAAGTGTGACTATGAAATTTTGTTTTCCATAAAAAAAGAACCATAAGTGCTCCAGTAATTGCAAATGCCTTAAATGGAATCTTGTATTCCCACCCACTTAAAGGCGCTACAATAAAAAAGATCAACGCACTCAGGACTATAGTAACTACTGCATTACATTTGGCAAATCTTTCCCGCTCTTCTATTTCTAGTTGATCTAGAGACGTACTGTAGCAAAACAGACCGAAGAATACACCCGATACAGCAAAGCAGGTAATGGTAAGCCCCTGGGAGGAAAATCGTGGCATAAGAGCAGAAAGAACAATATCAAGAAAGCTTGCTGCAATGAGTGCGGCAAGGCTGATGACAATAGGCATTATTACTGCTTGCATACTTTTCGTAAGTCCCATTTTAGAAAAAGATCCTTTAATAGTAATAGAATCAGTGAACAGCTATCTAGAACGAAATTGTACTTCTTTGGCTACACAGGGTTCTATAAGCTTGAATACAGAATCCCGCCTTTCAGGGTTGTTTTGATAGCTTTCATTCATATTGTTTTCGAAAATCACTTTGGCGCTTACGATCTTATTAAGCACCACATCATTATTTTGAGCAGCCTGTATGGATTGATCTACAAAAGAGCAAAATGCTTTTGCGACCGAAGCTGCATCTGCATACGCCATTGGTAATAACGATTCGATATCCGAATCAACCGTACTGGCAGAGGATTTATCTGCTTTTCCTTCCGAGGTTGTTTCGCAGGTTTCTACAGCCTGAAAGATGGCCTGCATCATTGCTGTGTCTTCTTTATACTTTGTTTCCATCCTGGATTCAAATTCTTTTCTTACCGTCAGGGCTTTTGTTTTTTCTACCTCTTCGGCAGCTTTTGTTACTTGCGCATTCAGTTCGCACCATTTGGCTGCAATTGATGCTGGTGTTTCTTTTTTATCGCCGCATGAAAATAACAGTACTGTTAGGATCAGCGTCAATACACTTTTTTGAAAGTTCTTGCTCATATGGATGTAGTTAAAAAAAACTTACTGATTTGTTTAATGGGCCTGTACAGCAGCAAATATTTTGTCAATATTCATCATCCCATAATTGAAAGTGTGTACAGAGTTATCGGACATGGTAACGATCACTTTTTTGGCAAGGAAGCTTTTTTGTGCCGTCACATTTTTGATATCCGATTTCTCTAATACAAGTAGTCCGTTCCTGTTGTAAACAGATAAGGAAAATGAGCCGGCGCCGTGCTGAGGCAGAAATAATAAACGCTGGTTGGTGATGGTGAGCTTGCCCATGCTCGTCTTGCTATCGGGGGCCATGTAATTGATCGCCCAGGTATCGATAGCCGTTTCGTTGGGCGCTAATTCTAGTTTCATAATTTTTATTGGTTTGATGGTGAAGCAACCCGTTTGCTCTTTTTCTTAAAAACTTCCCCCCCTTGGTCAGGGTCTTCGGTATTTTGTCGTTGCATGTTGGCAGACGGTACGATCAGCTTTTTCCAGTTTCCGGAGGATTGTGTGATCGCTACATTTTTGGGTGGTTTGATAACAACATCGAGTGTGCAGTCGCACCCGCCTGTTGCCACGCATCTGATGGCGCCATCAGAAATGCTTACAGAGCAGGATCCCGATGAACCGACTTCGCATCTGCACTTGAAGGCACCGGAGATCTCGCCATTGGGCTTTAGCACAACAACTACGCGGTTACTATCGAGGTGGTTGACACGGTATCCTTTTTTAAGGGTTACCTTTCCATTCTTTAAACTGGTTCCTTCGGGAAGCGCTGTAGTCGGCACGTACTGTACTTCTATATTGGCGTATTTGTCGTGGCTGTCCTGTACCGCTGTTCTGCCGGTTGTCTGCGCATCAGCCGTTGCAACAAGCGTTGCCGTTAATACTGATAATAAAATTATTTTCATGATTCAATAGTTTTTAAATTTTGTCTTTTGATATGGCTGAATCGTTCTAGTAAATTTATTCAGGTATCCCGAAGTGACGACAGAGCTCACTATAACTCATCTGCTCATAATTTCCTATTGTAGAGCGGCCGGCAATTTTGCTGCCTCCTGGCACGATCACGTACCTGAATTGGTGAGCAGTTGCGATCACGTTATACTCATTTTTGTCGTTTACAAAACGGATTGTCAGTTTTTGCGGTGCAGTCAATGCAGACCAGCTATCTGTCATCGTTGCCCCGCTCTGCAGGTACGTTAAGGATATAGGCATTTGCGCTACCTGGTTGGCGGGCCAAATACTGGGATTATAACCCAATAATTTAGCAAACACTATTACCAGTCCGCTGTCCAGTATGGGTTGAGTAATTTCAGGAACACTTTTTTCGTAGGTGAAATTTTTTACGCTAAAAATCGTAGTGAGAATATAGGCATTAGGTTTAAACCAATCTGAATACTTCACGTTGGGTGAACCCTGTGGTCCGGCTGGTCCTTCAGGTCCCGTATCTCCTTTTTTGCATGCAATGAAGGATGCAACCATCATCATTACAAGAAAGTACTTTTTCATTTTTAAGCATTTTAGAGTTATATAATATCCATTGTTTTTATTTCTGATACTTCAAATACACTTGCCATGTACAATAATGTTTGTTAATTGCATTCATACTGCAGGGTAAAGGCGGTTAGGCCGTTTAATGAAACAGCTGAAATCTTACCGTCATTGTCAAATACATAGCTGATTTGTACACTGCCTTCCCCTTTTATCAGGTTTTTGTTTCTAATCGCTCTTACTGCCGGCAGGCCTATGTCTTTTGTGAGCAGCACATTCATATAATCACCCGGCTGAACAACTTTGTCGGTATAATATTCTATGAAAGTAGAGCTGCCAGCACTTGATTGGGAAGTGAGATTGCCATCACTCCATACATAATTGACTACTCTGGGTGTAGCATTTCCAGAGTTAGTAGCGGTGCCCTTGATTAGCTGGGTGCCATTATATTCATATACCAGATTGGACCAGCCCGTGGGTGTACTGGTGAGCGGATCATAATAGTCCTGTCTTACTCCATATGCCATACCCTGGCTGTTTAGGGCGAATGTTGTTTTCCGTACCAGCAAGCTGGCCACATTGGTAGTATTTCCTATAATGGAGCTACTACTATAGGTAAAACTGGTAGTGGTATTGTCGTTCTCGTCTTTGATTGTTTGGTATTCTCCGGCCGTGTTATAAGTTATACTTAGCGACTTGCCGTATTCGTCTGTTATTTTGACGATACGGCAATCGGATGGTGGATTCAAAGTGTTATCATCTTTCTTACAGGAGACACCCACGAGAGTTACCAGGAAAAGTAATAAGAGATTAAAATAATTTTTCATCGTATGAGGTTGAGGATACATTATTCCGTAATGAACAGGGTTTATAGAAATCATCTTTGCATTATTTTATCTTACTGCAATCAATATCCCCTTCATCTCCCCAGAACTTGCAGTACAGATTGCCATATTTGCCATTGCCGATATAATCCTGAAAAATTCGTATGGATCCTAAAGAGCATTTGCCCTCTTTGCGATACACGATTTTGTAATAACCGGTTACGTATCTGTAAGATGGAATACCTAAGTCATTCTTTACAATACTCCACATGCTGGTAGCCGGCTCGATGGCTACTTTAAGTACTTCATAACTGTCTGCGCTCAGGTAGTTTTTGATTAACGGGGTTACTTTTGCCACAGTAACTGTTGGATCGGAAATACTGATGGGTTTGGTAAAATAGTCAGGTAGTTTATCTATTGTTGTGGAATTGACTTTAGCGATAACTTGCGTTTCATTATTGCGTATGTTGGCCACATCTTTTGCATTAAATGCGAAAGAAAAGCTGCCTTCTGCAAGCGGCCAATCTTTTTCCGGCAATAATTTTCCCCAACCATCCATGCCGGGCAGATTGAATTGGGTGTAGATAGTGTAGTTGTCATTGGCAGGGAATGATCGCTCTACCAGGATTTGATATAGAGGCGCTGAAAAAAATTGGGAAGATTCGTCTACACCATACGTCCCGTAATTTGCGGCAAAACCAATTAAACTGCTGGCCTTTGAAGGATCGGGTAGCACATCAAAATTTAGGTACTTGTTATTGAGCTGACTCTTGTCGATACGGATTGTCGAAAACCTGTTGGGTTCACCCTGTAATTGGTTGGCTCTGTACGATACGGTATAATATTGCAGGTAGTAGGGGCCGTTTTTGATATTGTCCAAATGAAAAGCTTCTTTAAGCGTTTTATTCCCCAACTCCATTCGCCCATAGATAAATTCTCCGGAATGGAAATTGGTTTTTGCACCATCATTACTGTTAGTAAAAGGTTTGTCGGAATAATAAAATTTTGCTTCGGCCATGCCGGGAACATCATAGACCATTTGCGCCTGGTTTTGGTTAAGAGATAGAATGACTACTGTAATGGATAAGAAAATTTTTTTCATTACTATAGCTTTTGTTTTATCAAATGCAGATTGACGAGAAATTGTAAACTGTCTGTATAAAACTACATTTCCGAAATACCCTTTACAGACGGAATTGAGCCAACGGCGGCGATGAATTAAAGAACGGTGCAGCAGAAACAGAACTCCTTAGCGATGACAGTTGAATAAACGGCTGCTTATAAACAACGAAAGGAGAGTTTGAGGGGATTAACGGGGGAGGTTAATGATGGGTGTGATTTATTCTTTTCAATTGCTAACTTTAAGATGCGAAAGCCAAAACATTTTTCCGCAATAATCCATTGAGAGTTGGAAAAAAAATACTGCTTTGTTTGTTCTTTCTTTGCTTTCTGCAACAACATTTGTTTGCGCAGCAACCACTCAATTTTGAAAATTACTCTTCTGATAATGGTTTGTCTCAGCTAAGCTGTTATTCTCTGGCACAGGATGCAACGGGTTTTATTTGGGTAGGCACCCAGGACGGACTTAATAGATATGACGGCCGGATGTTTAAAGTATATGCGCAGCAAAACGAAGCTGGAAAAAAGTTGCCCTCTAATACTATCTTTTCTCTGTATGCTGATCCTGCGCATGATTTGCTATGGGTGGGTACTTCCGGTGGGCTATGCGTGTATCGGCAGGCCGGTGACTCACTGGCCCAACTTTCCGATGTTTTCCCGTTTGCACAGCCGCTTGAAAAACTTCCGATCAAAAAAATAATTTCCTTTAAAGAAAATGAATATTGGATCATTGCTTTCAACAATGGCCTTTATTACCTGAATACAGCAACGGCTACCTTACGTTCTTTTTTTAATGATGCAGAAAATTTTTCCAATGTTACAGATATTACTACGCACGATGGTAAGGTAATAGTTTCACTACTGTATACCCTTTACGAACTGGTGCCAGCCGGTAGGGAATACCAGCCACAATTACTATTGAAGGATCACCCGTTTCCGCAAATAGAAGCCATTGTTTCCTATGATGATCATCTCTGGGTTGGTACGATCTCGAATGGTTGCTACCAAATCAGTAACCCAATTAACCAGATAAAAAATATCGCAGCGCAAAGCATTGTGTATGGGGGCGTCTATTGCTTTGCAGTAGATGATGCTTCCAACGAATTGTGGATTGGTACACGGGGCAGCGGTATTTACCGCTACCATGCCGCTACCAACCGGGTTACACAGGCAGTACACAACCAGTTTTTGCCTGGATCGCCGGCCTCTAATTTTGTTGTGTATTTACTCAAAGACCGGCAGGGAAATATGTGGTGTGGGTTAAGTGGCGGTCTTTCCAAATACGATCCATTGAGTCACCAGTTTGGTTTTGTGAATGGCACTGCTTCGTTGAATGGCTCTCTACTCGACAAGGTGATCTACAGTATGTACCGAGCCCATGATGGCACTTTTTTTATCGGTACACAAAACCGGGGTTTGTTTGAATGGAAAACGGAAACTAATCAGTTTATTTCTTTTCCCTCCTCTGCGGTTATTGGTAAAGCCAATAATGTAATTTATAATATTACGGAGGATGATGAAGGAAACATTTGGGCGGCCACATTTGGTGGGTTAATGCAACTGGAGCGAAAAACGAAGAAGATTGTCTATTATCCCGAACACAAAATGCGGGCTAAGTTGAACAATATGTATGCCGTTACTAAATTGAAAAAAGCAGACAGTCTGCTGGTAGCAGCGGATGATGGCCTGCATTTTTTTTCGCTAAAAGAAAAGCGCTGGGTTTCCTTTCCACCCCGACCGGAGAATATTAATATGATTAACGGTTTTGCTGCTTTCAAAGGCATTCGGCATTTTTATGAAGATGAGCAAAATACATTATGGTTATGTGCACCCGGTTCTGGTTTGATACGATATCAGTATCTGCAAAATAAACTAGAGACCGTAGAAGCCGTTAACAGCGTTTCGCCATCGGTGCGGCACCTGCTGGCAGACGGGCCGGTACTACTACTCGCTACAGACAATGGACTGGTGGTGTATGATTGGAAAGAAGATAAAATGCTCAAGCAGGTAAGCGTTAAGGCAAACGGTGTATCTAACGTATGCTATGCCGTGCAGAAAGATAACCAGGGCTTTTATTGGGTAAGTACCAATGCCGGACTTCGAAAAATAAATCAGCATTACGAAGTGGAGCAGGTATACACTACCAGCAATGGCCTCAGTTTTCTCGAATACAATACCGGATGCACCACCAAGGATGCGAACGGGGTTCTTTACTTTGGTGGAATGGGAGGAATTGCTTTTTTTAATCCTGCCGCATTAAAAGCAAATAGGTTTAGCCCGCAGCCTGTTATTACCAGCGTTATGGTAAACGATATTTCTCGACCTGTGTCAGCTCAAAATCCGGAAGCGCTCCAACTCCGGTACAATGAAAATTTTCTTTCGCTCCAGTTTGCTGTTACCAATTTCTCCAATGAAAAGAATAACCGGTTCAGCTATCGGCTTAAAGGGTTGAGTGATACCTGGAGTCCGCTTTCTACTACCGATATAGCAGGGTTTACGAGCTTGCCGCCAGGCAACTATATATTTGAATTGAAATCGGTGAACAGCGACGGCCACGTAAGTGCGGAAAGTACTACCCTAAACATTACAATCCTTAGTCCCTGGTGGCAGACCTGGTGGTTTATTGCCGGTGTATGTTTGTTGCTGGCCAGCCTCCTTACCTGGCTTATCAGAAGGCGGATTCTGGCAATTAAAAGGGAGGTAGAACTAAAACACCAGATCGCAGAAGCCGAGATGATGGCCATGCGGGCACAGATGAATCCTCACTTTGTATTTAATAGTCTCAACAGTATCCGGGAAATGATATTGAGCCATGAAAACGAAGTAGCATCCCATTTTCTGGGAAAGTTTGCCGGCCTGATCAGGATCACGCTTGACCAGTCGGAGCGATCCTTTACTTCTTTGCGGCAAACTATCAGCCATCTTACACGGTATATGGAAATTGAGCAGATCCGCAATGGCGAATTTACCAGCCGTATATTGGCAGATGATGAGTTGGACCTGGATGAAGTGCTCCTGCCTTCCATGCTCATACAGCCTTTTGTAGAAAATGCGCTCTGGCATGGCACCACCTCAACGCGGAAAAACATCAACATCAATATCGATTTTAAAAAAGATAAGGGACGGCTGCTTTGTATAGTAGAGGATGACGGTATAGGTATTCGCCAGTCGTTGAAGAATAAAACCACGGGCAGCCCCACGCATCACTCCCTTGGCCTTGAAAATGTGTCGAACCGCATCCGGCTACTAAATGAAAAGTATCAGCTTGAAAGCAGTATTAGGATCAACGATAAAAGCGAAATGACTAGCTATTCGGGTACAGGCACTGTTGTGCAATTATTTTTACCGCTTCAAATAAATGAACCATGAACCAGGTAACAGCGATTCTGGTGGACGATGAGCCCAGGGGCCTCTCTACCATGCAAAAACTATTACAACTCAATTGCCCCGATGTGAATATTCTGGCCTGTTGCCAGGACGCAGATGAGGCGCTGTTGAAAATAAAACAACTCCGGCCCCAGCTTGTTTTTCTGGACGTTGCCATGCCCGGCAAAAACGGGTTTGACCTGCTACGCAAGCTCGACAGCATTTCTTTCGAGATCATTTTTGTAACCGCCCACAACAGTTATATGATGCAGGCTTTTCGTTTTAGTGCAGTAGATTATCTTTTAAAACCGGTGGAGGATGAATTGCTTACCGAAGCTGTACAGCGAGCCATCCGGCGCATCGCGGATAAAAACGAAGGCATGCAACTGAATACTTTTTTGCATAACCTGAAGCAAAATGGAGCAGTGAAGAAAATGAAACTCTGTGTGCCCTCGTTGAAAGGAATTAAAGTGATTGAGATACCCGATATTATTTATTGTGAGGCAAGCGGCAATTATACCAATTTTCATCTTGCCAATGCCGGAGTTCTATGCTCCAGCCGGTCTATTTTTGAATATGAAGCATTGCTGGAAGACAGCTCATTTGTACGTGTACATAAATCTTTTCTTGTCAATCTTGAGCATATTCAGGAATATATTCGTGGGGAAGGTGGCAGCATTATCATGTCTAACAATCACCAGGTAGAAGTGTCGCGGAGAAAGAAGGAGTTGTTTATCAAAAAAATGCAAGAACATTACAAGTATTAGTGGTGAAGAAAGCAGGGGTGATGTAGAGATTGAAATTAATTCTACTTACAGATATAGGACTGTCTTTGAACATGATGATAATTTCTTACCTACATTTGTTGGCTATTGTAAATAACCGGAAAAATTCAAACGACAATCCGTTGGGTTTTTCTTTGATCCCATTTTGAAAATAATATGACATACGAAGAACTGGCAAAAAATCATCCCGGCTCCCTAGTGGAGAAAATTGTAACGGAAGCTTTAAGTAAGGAGGCAACGGATGTTTACTTTGAAGATCACGAAGACGATCAGTGGGCTACCGTTAAAGTGCATCTCTATGAGGAGGACAAAGAAATGGCCATCCGCCTGCTTCCCGAAAATAAATGGGTGTTGCAATTTGGTTATTATGACGACGATGATGAATTTATTGAACTTATTCAACCGCTGTCGCCAACGGAAATAGATAGGATACCAAAGAGTTTACAAAAAGTAATGGTCAAAGTGCTGGCAAGTGAAGAAGGGCTACGTGTTCCGGCATCTTTTTTTTCTGCTTAACATAGCTATGTTTTTTACAGCCGCAATGTAAATGACTGTGGTGGTAGTAGGGTTGGGTTGTCATCCGCGCAACAATCACTTTAGAGGGATGTCCTGTCGATGAACAGATAATTCTATCTCCCATATGTGTTATTGTCAACTTTAGTTTCGGCCAACGAATAACGCCGAGCAGCAGAAGAAATAATAAGCATTTGTATCTTTAAGGAGCGGTACCGGGCGGACGGAATTCTATTTCCGCCACAAACACAAATGCTTTAGCGTTATCGGCAATTTGACAGCGAGACAGGCATTTTATATTCGATAAATGAAAATCACAAAACGACTATTTAAAATATTATTACCCGCCTCAGCGATAATCTGTACGGTGGCATTTACACCTTGGGACACTTTATTAGTATGGATAGCACCAGTACCTACTACAGTTCAGGAACAAGTTGAAAAAGCAATTAGTCATAATCTTGACGGTATTATTGTTTATGTAGATAAAAAAGGTGTAACGCCTGAATTTTATTCAGCTGGTTGGAAAAATAGAGAAAATAAAATTCCTAACAACCCGCAAGTATTATTCAAAATTGCCAGCATCAGCAAATTGTATATCGCTGTTGCGGCTGCCAAATTGGTTCATAAAAAAAGATTGTCGTTAGACAAAACGCTTACTGATTACATACCTGAGCTTGCTGCAAGAATTGAAAATGCAGAACAGATTTCAATAAGAATGATGCTTCAACATCGAAGTGGCATTCCCGATTTCATTGACGATCCAAAATTGCCTTGGTCTAATTTGCCAACAAATTCAAATGAGTTTCTAAAATTAGTATTAGATAAACCTGCTGATTTTAAGCCAGACAATCGGTATCGTTATTGCAATACAAATTATCTGTTAATTGGGAAAATCCTCGACAAAATATTAGGCTACGACCATCAACAATATATCAAAAAAGAAATTTTAGATAGTTTAGGGCTAACACACACTTATGGTTCGCTTGGTAATGTGGATTTAGAAGATGTAGTTAGTGGGTATTATAAAGGCTACGATGGAGACTTAAAAAGTCAAAATTATGTGGTTGCAGGTGGCTCTATGGTTGCTACAGCACAGGATGTGGGCATTTTTTTGAGAGCCTTGAATGATGGTTCATTATTAGACAAAGATGAACAGTCAATTTATTCTAATATCTACGTTTACGAACATACAGGTTTGTTGCCAGGATACTCGAGTATAGTTCGATATCACAAAGATATAGACACAATAGTGGTTATGTTTGTAAACACAAGTGGCGGAAACTCTTGGACAACAGTAGAGGTAATATATAAGCGAATTGTCAAGATTTTGCGTAAACAATCAAAAAAAATAAATTAACTAATCAAATTTGACTAAACTGGCACATAAAACTGCCGCTAACAAGGGTAACTGTTGCGTAACTATGATTTAAAAAAGAAGAACAAAAACTATCTCATTATAAGCGTTTACTGCCTCATTGCCGGAGGCTGTTTTTGTACCGGTATTATGGTAGATAAATCTCGCACTATTTGTTAACGCTACATTCCCATACAGCTTTACTTCTTTAGAACCTATTCCCACTTGTTACCAGCATCCGCAGGAGCTACCTTTTTTTGTTTGAGCTATAGGGTGTAGGCGAGTAGTGGAATGACAGTATAGCGAACTATAGCTGATAGTAACTACGCAACAAAAATACAGCGCCTGAAAAAATACCTTGTAAAATCGCTCGCCTCCTATTTCGCCTTATCAAGATAATATTTTTTAAACCACAGGCAGTCTTCCCCTTTCAGATCACTGTCCCATTTGGGTTTTCCGCCTTGTCTTTTAAAGTGGGCCACCAGTTCTGCTTCATCGCCGGTGTTATCAAAGAAATAAGCCTGGTAGGAAATAAGTGTCGCTTCATGAAGCAGGTTTAGTGCACGTAAATAGCGGCTTTCGATCAGTGACGGCGGCACAGGGTGACCACCTTGTTTAACGCGCAGTTCCACCCGGTATTTATTAATTTCTGCTGATTCAGTGGAGATAAAATACAGGTATACTTTATAGCCCGCCAGCTGGGCAACACGCATGATATCCAGATTGGACTCATGGGAAAACACTGTTTCAAACGAAAACTTCCGGCCATGCCGAAGCATTTCTTCCCTCAGATAGCGTGCTGCTACTTGTCCAACATAGTCAGCTACTTTGTGGTTGGTAAGAACGAGTACATTGCTTCGGATAACAAAGGCGACCTCAAATACGGCTTCAGTAAAGTCGTCCCTGTAAAGCCCTGACTCTGCCGCAAAAGCAAGTAGCTGTTTTCGGGCAACGTTTATTTTATAAGGGGAAAAACGCAATCCTGTTTTCTTCAATTCCCGTGTGATATCATCGGCATTGATATAATACCCAAAATCGATCGGCTGGCCATTTACTTTGGCGGATCTGATCTTGTTAATGATGGTAGTTTTGCCAGAACCGTTTGGACCGGCAAATACTCTTAATCGTAATTGCTCAGTGGGTGGGGGTGTGAAAGACAATTTGCAGGAGTGTAAATGAGTTAATCAATTTTACCCACGATGATAACGCTACCATCAGCATTTTTTCTGATAATATTCTCACCATCTACCGTAACAACGTATCCCATTACTTTCATGGCAGCCTCGGCAGCTTCGCGTCCGGCATCCTTTGCCTTAGCAACGACAATTCGTTTAGTAAGATACCCTTCTCCCTTCGCGTTCAAATCTTTCGAATCTATAGGCGTGCTGGCCTTGTTATTATATTTTGCCATACTCTGTGCTTTACAATGATAAATTTACGATTTTTTGGGGAAGGCGTTGTTATTGGTTAGTGAAATTGGCATAGCTGGTGCGATGGCCTGGGATGCGATGAGAGATTTTAGAGCTATATTTTCATTGAATGTATTGGTAGCAACTGACGCCTCATGAAAGTGTAGCCAGTGAATTAAGAATTTATTGATTCAGCCATCTGAATCGGAAAACTTTTCCAGCTTACCGTGAATGGTCTGTAATAGCATGAATTCAGTAAATTAGTTGTTTTCAAGCCTTTTCCTTCGCTAACTTCCACTATATAGAGAAAATACAACTACCTTATTGGAGAATAGGGCGACCAATATTCTATCCTTCAATCGACGGATATACCAAGATGATTGACTACAAATGGAATGGCAATTGAAGCAGCTCCTTCGCCCACAAAAATAGCCCAGAGGTATATTCTTGCAAGGTCGAACATTTCACTTAGCCGTAGTTAAATAGCAGCGGATTTTCTGCAATCGTTGATAGAAGCAATAGCCAAACTAAATAGTGCCACCGTTTTTTAACGGTAGTAAAAAATACCACTTGCATATATAAAAAATAATTTACATCTTTAGCTAACTCACCTGCCCGGCCCACCAATGCCAGCAGGTTTTGTATTTAGTAACCATTAAACCTCTACCACCATGTTAGCTATAACTATACAGGATGATTAACCGTGTGTAAACGGGTATAAGCGTTTATAAACGACTATCACGGATTTATCTATTTAAACCAGATAGTTAAATAGTAGGAAAAAGAATGCATACGTAAATACAAGAGTTGCACGCCATACTATGACAGCCTTCAAATTCATACTTTCTTTTTTATTGACACTTTCCTTTGTTCTACAAACAAGACAAAAATGAATAGCGCATTTACCCCAAAAGACATACTTGATAATTTAGAAGCAGCTGACTTAGAAAAGTACCATTTCTTTATAGACTTAGAACATCCATACTTTTTCACAGCAGGTTCTCGTTTGACACTTTATGCAGACGAAAAACGTTGGGCGATTGTGTTTGAAAAATCAGGTTATGCCAACAGAGGTTTCAGAGGCGAGATTGATTTATTTTACTTCGGCAATTGTTTGCAGAACATGCAAGCACAAGGCGACGCTATCGGCGTTACTTCAAACATGCAAGTATTCTCCTTAATTGACAATGAAGAAATGGAAAGAATTCAGGATGGAAATTTTGAGTTGGTTAGTAAGACTATAAAGCAAGTCAAAGTAAGAGACACGATGTTAAACATTGAACACGATAAGTCAGTTTACATCAAAAAGGACATAATAGATACTATATATGACCATGACAACCCAGAAAAACTTGTTGACGTACCCTCATTAATTCGGTATTTAGACGAACAACATCCTGAACTTTTCAGAGCGACAGATAAAGAATTAAGAACATGTTTGCCGAAAGATTTACCCATGCTAATGCGTATTGACTCTTGGCATCATGAGGCATATAATTTATACAGAGATTATACCGGACCCTCTCAATACACATATAAGGTTATGGGCAAAAAACCGAGTGATTATGAAACTTATAAAATGATTGCTGACATTCTTGTTTCAAGGGACACAACAAAATGGAAACCAAGTTTGAAACCAAATAATGACTGGAGAAATTGGCGAGAAGGTGGACACATGTAAATGAAAATTACGGCGTGCAACATTGGTATTGCCAATAGTGGGGCTGGACATTGGAGCAATCAGCAGCAGTAATTCTGTTGTACTGCATTTCGGGCTCGACGAATAAAGCCCAGCTTTAGTTCTTAGTATTTAACTTTATCAAAAAGCCAGGCAGCGGTTCCGGCGGACGGAATTCTAATTCCCCACCATCGGCAATACCTGTTCGTTAGCGGTCAGGGAACAAACGACACCAAACAAGAAAATACATCGACAAATGAAACAGTTTTTTAAAGAGTTATTTGAATACAGCCATCACTTTAACCAAAAATTGGCGGACGTTTTTAATGACAACCAAGACAAAACATCTGAAAAGGCGGTAAAGCTGTATAACCACATTTTGAACGCACACCAAATTTGGAACAACAGAATTGACCCGAAACAAACGACTTTCGGAGTTTGGGAACTTCACGCTGCTCAAGACTTAAAAAGCATTGACAAAGCAAACTACGAACAGACATTGCAAATACTTGACACGTTTGACTTGAACGAAATCATAAGTTACTCAAACAGCAAAAGACAAGGATTTAGCAACAACATTCGGGACATACTTTTTCACGTCATTAACCATTCAACATATCACAGAGGACAAATTGCGACAGAATTTAAGCAACACGGACTTGACCCTTTAGTAACAGATTATATTTTCTACAAAAGATGAAACAAAATTTGATACAGTTTTTTGACAAGTTTGCCCAAGACTTTAAAAGTTTTGACGGAACGGTAATTGCCAACAGGTATTTAGCACCTTACACAGCAATCAGTTCAGACAAGTCAGTTTCTCTATACAAGGAACACAAAGAGATTGAAAATTATTTTGCCTCTATTTTGGCTGATTATAAAAAGCAAGACGTTGAATACTGCACATATAGCAATTTTGAATTTTCAGCAATCGGACAAAAAGCGGCATTTGCCACAATGAATTGGAATATGATAAAGGCAGACGGGACACTTGTAACAAGTTGGCGTGAATCATACATTTTGATTTTATCAGATAACGCATTAAAAATTGTAACTTCTATTGACCATTAAGAAAACGAACATAAATGCCCGAACCGCTAACAAGGGTAACTGTTGCGCAACTAAGATTTAAAGAAAATAGAATAAAAACTATTTCATTATAAGCGTTTACTGCCTCATTGCCGGAGGCTGTTTTTGTACCGGTATTATGGTAGATAAATCTCGCACTATTTGTTAACGCTACATTCCCATACAGCTTTACTTCTTTAGAACCTATTCCCACTTGTTACCAGCATCCGCAGGAGCTGCCTTTTTTTGTTTGAGATTTATTGTGTAGCCGAGTAGTGGAATGGCTGCCTAGCGAACTATAGCTGATAGTAACTAGGCCAACAAAAAACAGCAGCGAGGCGGATGCGAAGCCCAACCGGCTTGAGGTTAAATAATGCCATTAGCAGGTAGTGCTTTGCAATGAAACACTTTATGCTGTTGTATAGCTACTTGCTTTTCTCTATGACTTTTTTGCGGAAAAAAGTCACCCAAAAGCCGCCCGAAATCAATTACAGCCTGATTTCGGTTGGGGCCTTGATGCGGCTGCAGTGCTACTGTAGCCCTTACTGTAGTAACACTACGCAACGTTTAAAAGCAACCAGCACTTTTTTTTTGTAGTAGCCGCTACAAAGCTGTAAACACATACCGTTTTTTAACGGTAGTAAAAAATACCCCTTGCATATATAAAAAATAATTTACATCTTTAGCTAACGTACCTGCCCGGCCCACCAATGCCAGCAGGTATTTATTTTTTAACGATTAAACCTCTACCACCATGTTAGCTATAACTATACAGGATGATTAACCGCATGCAAACGGGTATAAGCGTTTAGAAACGACTATACACGGTTTTGTCTATTTAAACCAGATAGATAAATAGTATAAAAAACCATGCATACGTAAATACAAGCGTTGTGTGTTATGCGACAGCGACACTCTAATAATTTGACCAACTGACAAAAAGT
>CAZPPM010000036.1:0-25929 GCA_964588445.1 uncultured Citrobacter sp. | reverse complement strand
TACTATATATTTGCAAAATGACAACGACAGCAACTACCAGCTACCCCAAAGAAAAAATCAAAGTATTATTATTAGAAAACATCAGCGACCTGGCTGTAAAGAATTTTCAAAAACAAGGTTATTCCAACATTGAAAGATTATCGAAGGCTCTCACGGAAGATGAATTAGTAAAAGCCGTGAAAGATGTGCATATACTCGGCATTCGATCCAAAACGCAAATTACAGCCAAAGTATTAGCCGCTGCGACTAAACTACAGGCAATAGGTTGTTTTTGTATTGGTGTAAACCAGGTGAATTTAAAAGAGGCTACCGCAAAAGGTGTTGTGGTAATGAATGCGCCCTATTCTAATACCCGCTCCGTAGCGGAGTTAGTAATAGGTCTATCTATCATGCTTATTCGTCGTATCCCTGATAAAAACAAAGCTGCGCATGAAGGCATTTGGATGAAGGATGCAAAGGGGAGTTTTGAACTAAGAGGTAAAACACTCGGTATTATTGGTTATGGCAATATAGGATCGCAGGTAAGTGTGTTGGCAGAAGCGATGGGCATGAAAGTGCTTTTCTATGATGTGGAAACAAAGTTGCCCTTAGGCAATGCAGTAGATGGTAAAACATTAAAAGAAGTTTTGGGAAAAGCAGATGTAGTAACCTTGCATGTGCCCGAAACGGTGCAAACGAAAAATATTATCAATAAAACCACACTCAAGTATTTCAAGAAGGGTTCTTTACTAATTAACTATGCCAGAGGGGAAGTGGTGGACCTGGAGGAATTACGCAAGTATGTACTAAGTGGACACATAAGCGGTGCTGCTATTGATGTTTTCCCCTGGGAACCGGAGAAAAATGGCGATCGCTTTCAAAATCCGTTACAGGACTTACCCAATGTTATCTTAACTCCGCATATCGGTGGTAGTACAGAAGAAGCACAGCAAAATATTGGAGAAGATGTAAGTATCAAACTACTCAGTTATTTGGAAAAAGGAATGACATTTGGCTCGCATACGGTACCAGCCTTATCTCTTCCCCCGCAGGAAGGTGCACATCGTATTTTACATATCCACAATAATGTACCGGGTGTGTTATCCGAAATCAATACACAGTTATCTAAAAACAAAATCAATATCGTGGGGCAATACCTGAAAACCAATGAAGATATTGGTTATGTAGTATTAGATGTAGACAAACAACTTTCAGGAAAAGCAGAGCAACTTTTACGTAAGGTAAAAGAAACGATTAAGGTAAGATCGGTGTATTGAGGGTTTAGTTATTATTAAAGGAAATATCGTCGTCGCAGTTGCGAGGTACAATTTTTCTTTTCTTTTTTTCAATACCTATATCAATACCCTCTATAGCTTTACTCTTTAACGCTTTTAAAAGCTTTTTTTCTGTTGTCTCTTTTACTGTAATGTTTATGACTTGTTCCTTTTGAATAACAAATTCACTGATGCCGTAATACATTTTATCCCTCTTGCTTCCGAATGCAAATAGAATAGCTCTATCTGATTCAAAAAGTGGAATTGCACCATTTAGTTTATCGAAATAGTATTTTTTATTATCAGAGGAGTATCCTATCGACAACATTTTTTTATCAGGGCAGAAAAGATAGACATGCATTGTAATGTCAAAGTCAATCTGAAGATTTGCCCAAAGTGCTACACTCGTTGTTCCGGCATAGCCGGCAACAAATGCATCAATATTATACCAGCCCAAAGTTCTAACTTCAAAATCATACATTCCAACACTTGGATTAATATCAGTAAACCCTTGTCTTAGCCCTTCTAACGATTCAGGGTTTAAAGGTTCCTTCAAAGTATCATTTCTTTCTATGATTTCAGCGGACTGTTCAGCTAAAAATGTTGTTTCATTCCTAGGTCTAGGAATATAAATGGTATCGTTTTCACAAAGAGAACTGAAACCTGCAGTACTATTGCTAGACGTATCCACCGGTAATACGCAGGGTTCAACAGGTGTAATTAATAAAGGATTTTTAGCTACTTCTGCATTAATATAGTTAAGTATCGCATCTATGTCATTTGAAGTAAGGTCTGGAAAGCCGGTCATCACCGTACCGTATTGGTACTTTAAACACTGAAAGTAGGGATTTGAAGACATTGCCTTAACTGGATTGTTTACAAATTCGAGGATACGTTTTCTATCCGGTATTCTCTCTTCAACATTCGCCAAGTTTGGTCCAACAAAATCCTTACCTAAGATATGACAGGGAGCACATTTTGACTGATAAATTGTTTTACCAATATTCCATTGCCTGCTTTGAAAAGAGGTATCAACTGGAAAAGGATCTACCCAATTAATAGTTCCGGAATCGGTTTCTACACCCTTAAACACTTCCATATTATTATCGTAGTAATTATTAGGTATGGAAACACTTATTGGTTTTATCAATTCAGTAGCATTACCTTCTACAGTAGCATTAATGAAAATCATACCGCCACTTCGCAGCAGGCGACCATTAGATTCTGTTGTCATTCCCCCAGCTAACATTTCCAGTGCCGTAAAGGCTTCCTTTATTTCTATTTGTACTTCTCCACTTACACTAAATGAATTGGCCGTAATTCTTAATACTGAGCCATGTAAAGTATTAATTACAGTATCCTCGGATGAGTTTATCAAAAACAATTGGCTTACCAGCATTTCTGGCGAAAACGGCTTTGGCTGTTTTGGATTTCTACAAGCCAATAGAAAAAGGCAAAACAATACACTTAACAGATACTTCATAAGTCTGTGTTTTTTGGCATTGCTACTAATCCAGCTATAATAATAACTATAAAGAAAGTAAAAGGTTTGTAAAATATTCAAATTTATTCTTCCTAAATTTTCAAAAAATATTGAAAATTGTGTAAATTTGCAATATAAATTTACAGCTATGAAAATTGTTATTGTCGGCGCAGGTTTTGGTGGCTTGAAATTGGCTCGTAAGCTTAATAATCAACCGGGCATTGAAGTGGTCTTAATTGATAAATGTAATTACCATCAATTCCAACCTTTATTTTATCAGGTAGCTACAGCTGGTCTCGATGCCAGTAATATATCCTTTCCCTTACGTAAGGTATTTCAGAAAAGCAAAAATGTACGGCTACGTCTTGCCAATATCACAGCAATAAAAAGTAGTGAAAATATTGTGGTAACAGATAGTGAAGAGATTCATTATGATGCGCTGGTATTGGCAATGGGAGCCGGCACTAACTTTTTCGGTAATGAACAATTAGCGGCTAATGCTTTTCCGATGAAATCTACCGTTGAAGCCATACAATTGCGGCATAAGCTATTAAAGAACTTTGAAAAAGCGATCGTTACTACCGATGTGGAAGAATTGCAGCGCAAAATGAATATTGTAGTAGTAGGCGGTGGGCCCACAGGCGTTGAAGTATCCGGTGCCTTATCAGAAATGAAGCGCTATATTCTTCCCAAAGATTATCCTGAATTGGATTTTTCAAAAATGAATATTTATCTCCTCGAAGGCTCTCCGAAAACATTAGCCGCAATGAGTGAGCGTTCTGCGAAAAATTCACAGCACTATCTGGAGAAAATGGGAGTGAAGGTAATGACCAATACCATTGTGAGTAATTATGATGGTAAAACAGTAACCTTACAAAATGGTGATACGATCCCTGCTTCTACCGTGATATGGGCTGCAGGTATTAAAGGTAATGTACCGGAAGGTATTGATAAATCACTTATTGCAAGAGGTAATCGTATTAAAACAGACCAACAATGCAGAGTAGAGGGTAGCACAAATATCTATGTAATAGGCGATCTGGCTTATATGGAAACAGCAAAATACCCTAATGGCCATCCGCAGGTAGCACCTGTAGCTATGCAACAGGCGGATTGGTTAACTACTTATTTTAAACGATTGCAAAAAAACAAACCCTTACCTACAGCTTTTGAGTATAGAGATAAAGGTTCTATGGCAACTGTAGGTAGAAACAAAGCCGTTGTGGATTTCCCCAAATCGAAATTGCATTTGAAAGGATGGTTTGCCTGGCTCATTTGGATGAGTCTTCATTTAATGATGATACTCGGTGTAAAAAATCGATTTTTTGTATTCAATCACTGGTTATATAAATACTTTACTTATGATCAAAACCTACGATTGATCTTCGACCGATTCGCCGAAGGACAAAAAGAGTAAAGCTTTTTAAGCAATTTACGAGCACGACTGTGAAAAGCGGGCGTCTCTTGATCCCATTGTGTATCTATAATAGTTTTAATTTCCTGACCAATCTCAGGATAGTGAGCAAGCATATTTTCCAATACGGTAAGAGAAAAGGCTTTGACCGCGGCTTTTTCTTTAGGATCAGTAATGTAATCAAAACAAAGCGTCATCATTTCTCCCTGAAAAGCTTCTGGAATATCTATATCTTGTAAAAAACGTAAGGTGTTTCTTTTTACAGCATCTGGAATTCCTTTCTTATGCAAATTCTTTATTACTACTTTAAAATGTGGTTGAATAAATGTGGGATATTCATCTACAGCATAGCTTAATGCCCAGGAAGCTCTTTGCACTACACGGTATTCATCGGTAAGAAAAAGAGTAAACAGTTCGTCAAATCGTTTTTGCGAACGTCCAATCCATTGCACAATACGATCCTTATTTTCTTTTGTGTGTTCCTTTAAAAGTTGTTCCCGCAGATTCATCACAGCAATGCTACAAAAAACCTTTAAAAGTTGTAAAGGTTACACAGTGATTTTTTTACGAATGGAAAGAAGTAATTTTAATAAAACTACCTGCTACCATGTTTTACTTCAAACGTCTGTTACCGATAGCTTTGCTTATGCTGATCGTTTGTACAGGGTGCAAGCAATCAACCTTACCAGCTATTGTTTTGCAATCCGATTTTGGTATTAAAGACGGAGCTGTGGCAGCAATGAAAGGTATTATTCTACAGCAAAACAGCCAACTTACAGCATATGATCTTACCCACGATATTGAAGCGTATGATATATGGGAAGCCGCCTACCGGTTAAAACAAACCGTTGATTATTGGCCGGCAGGTACTGTGTTTGTTTCCGTAGTGGATCCTGGCGTAGGCACTGATAGAAAATCAGTAGTCGCACTCACCAAGAACGGGCAATATATTGTAACGCCTGATAATGGCACACTCACTCTGCTCGCAGAAAATAATGGCATTGTAGCACTGCGGGAAATCAATGAAAAGGTTAATCGCCTGCCCGGTTCTTCTTCCTCGTATACTTTCCATGGAAGAGACGTATATGCCTATACCGCTGCCCGGTTGGCCGCCGGTATTATCAATTTTGAACAAGTAGGACCATTGGTAAAAAGATCACCTATAGTATTACCCTATCAACCTGCTAGTAGTAATGGAAAAATTTTACAAGGCATTATTGCTACACATGATCCGAAATATGGCAACCTGTGGACGAATATCCCTGATAGCCTTATCCTAAAGACAGGTATTCAAACGGGTGACTCCGTTTACGTGACAATTAGCCACATGGATACATTAGTCTATGAGAAAAAAATTCCTTTTGTACATAGCTTTGGAGATGTAGCCATAGGCTCTCCACTGGCTTACTTCAATAGCCTGATGAATTTTTCTATTGCTTTAAATCAGGATAATTTTGCTAGTCGCTATGGAATCAAAAATGGTACAGACTGGAAAATAATTATTCAACGATAGTTTTATAGATAAGTTTAGTCAAACAAAGAGGGAGGCTGTGCATTTTGCCTCGCAGGAACGGTAAGAGAAAGTTTAAATATTTTGTTGACTTCCTCAATAAAATAGGTTGCGAGCAAGGGTGATTCCTTTTCAGTATTCTGGTGTACAAAAAAATATAATTTTTGCAATCCTTCTTTACGCCATTTTTTTATACGTGCCAGCCAATCATCCAGTCTCTCTTTATCAGTGGGATGGTTAGCTCCCACATAGCGAATGAACGCCACCGGACCGGTAAGTCTCATATGCAACATATCCCGACGCCCAGCTGTGTCTACAATAATATTGGCTACATTATTTTTTTCCAGCAGCTCTGCATACCGATCCATGACTTCTTTATTCGAAAACCATTCTTCATTACGAACTTCCCCCGCCAACGGAATAGCTTTAGGAAAATCTCGAACTACTTTTTTCAGCCTGTCAAAATCCTTCGGTTTAAAATTATCGTGCAATTGTAAAAAAGCGCTTCCTAACTTTTCTTCAAAATTGGAGACAGCGTTACAAAACTCTTCCACCAATGGTTGTACATCTATCAGCCGCTTATAATGAGAAATAGAATCCGTGAGTTTGGGGAAAAATTGAAAACCCGGCGGCGTCTTGTCCTTCCAGGTTTTTACCTGTTGCCAACTAGGCATTTTATAAAAAGTAGCATTCAATTCAATACTGTTGAACTGGGTGGAGTAATAATGAAGTTCATCCTTTGTACCTCTTGGATAAAAACTTTTTAAATCAGTACGATTCCATTTAGCACAACCCACATATACATCAAATGAATCGTCGTTTTTATACCCTGCTAATACTTTTTTTGTTACCGGGTCATCTTTGGGTAATGTAAAATCTATAACCCCGGGATTATCTACTTTTCCAAATTGCATATGTATTGCTATTAAGAAAATGTAATTTAATCGAATTGTTTACACAAGCGATTATTTATCAATTAAATTATTCAGATAAACAGCGAGGTTTGCTAAAAGATAAAATTTACCCGTATGAAAGAGGCTATAGTGAAATGAAGACAAACAGATTTATCACTTTACTCAGCTTTTTTATCATTGACACCTATATCAATTATTTCTTTTTTGTTTTTCGATAAGCAAAATAAAAAACCTGCGGTAATACCGTTAGGGAGAGCAGTAGACATATCAGAAGGCCGCCTACTATCATAATAGCTAGCGGTTTTTGAATTTCAGATCCCATTCCTGATGATAGGGCTGCCGGTAGTAACCCCATCGATCCCATTAAAGCTATCATTACAATGGGTCTCGTGCGACTGTGTACACCATTGGCAATGGCTTCGCGTAAGTCCATAGTTCGCATATTCTGCTTCATCACAGCTATGAGGATAATACTGTTGATGGTATTAACACCAAAGAGAATAATAAAACCAATTCCCGCCGAAATGCCAAAGATGGTTTGGGTAACCCAAAGCGATATAAACCCACCCACGAAAGCATAAGGAATAGTACTTGCCGCTATTAGTGTATCTTTTATTGTTCCAAAATTGAAGTACAGTAAAAAGAGGATTAATAATAGAACAGCCGGAACAATCACGGCTAATTGAGCTGAAGCCCGTTCTTTACTTTCAAATTCTCCGGCCCAAACCAGTTTATTGGATTTGGCTAATTTTATTTCCCGAGCAACTTTTGCTTTTGCTTCCGCAATAGTACTACCCAGATCCCTTCCTTCGATGCTAAAGCCTACTGCAATATACCGGCTACTACCTTCTCTATAAATAAAAGTAGGTCCTGTAATATAGCTAATGGTTGCAATCTCCCGGATGGGAATCTTTTTTCCATCTTTTGCTGGAATTAAAATTTCACCAATTTTAACTTCATCATCTCTATAGTCTTTTGCAAATCGTAATCGTACATCAAATACTCGTTCGTTTTCATAAAATTTGGTAGCCGCCCTTCCTCCAATAGCCATTTCTATTACAGCCTGTGCATCGGCTACATCTACAGCATAGCGTGCCAATTTACTATCATGCAATTGAATCCGCAACTCTGGTAATCCGATATTTCGGTATACATTCAAATCTTTAATTCCTCTTACGTTTTTAATACTATTGGCCACAGCATCTGCATGCTTTTCCAATTCAAAAAGATTATCGCCAAAAATTTTGACCACTAAAGAACTTTTTACTCCGGCTACATATTCTTCCACATTATCCTGTATAGGCTGGCTAAAACCAAATACAATGCCGGGGTAAGCCTGTAATGCAGTTCTCATTTCCTCCACCAAGCCATCTTTATTTATTTTCCGTTGCCATTTTTTTTCGGGATAAAGCTGAATATGAAATTCAATATTAAAAAAACCGGTGGGATCTGTTCCGTCATTCGGACGACCTACCTGATTCAATACAAATTTTACTTCTTTAAATTCACGCAAACGAGCTTTCATTTCTTCTGCCAGGCGGGTAGACTCTTCAATATTCACACTATTAGGCAAAGTAGCTCTTACATATAAAGCACCTTCATTAAGTTTTGGAATAAATTCAGAACCATAAAAAAGAAAACTGACAGTACAGATTGCAAGGATACCTAAAAAACCAGCTACGGTTACTCTTCTTCGCTTATTACTCCATAGGAATAAACGAAAAAGATTTTTCCTAAAAAAACGAGAAATGAAATTTTCTCTTTCTACAATGTTTCCGGTAAGCAATAGCTTACACATCGCTGGAACATACGTAATGCTCAACAGGAGAGACCCTAAAAGAGCATAGCCCAATGTAAATGCCAGTGGAGAAAACATTTTACCCTCTACCTTTTGAAAGGTAAAAATGGGAAGCAGTGCTACTATGAGTATTATTTGCGCAAAGACAATGTAACCAGCTACACTTCCTGTACTTTTTTTAATAAGACCGACCTTACTGCTTCTGTTAAATCGCTGCATCCCTAGTTGATGCGCTCTTTTTTCCATTGCTACAAAAACTGTTTCCACTATCACAAGTGTTCCTTCAAGCAGCAACCCAAAGTCAATTGCTCCCATCGAAATGAGATTAGCCGGGAGCCCTTGTATGCGCAGCATAACAATAGCAAATAGAAAAGAAAGAGGAATTACCGAAGCAACAATAACCGTAGTACGCCAATTGAATAAAAAGATAAATACAATTACAGAAACAAGGAAAACACCTTCCAACAGATTCTTACTTACGGTGGTAACAGTAGCATTTACCAGTTCTGTCCTATCAATAAACGGTTCAATTTTTACATCATCTGGCAAAATACGATCATTAAGCTCTGCTATTTTTTCTTTTACTTTCTCTATTACATCGCCGGGGTTTTGCCCACGTAGCATTAAGACAATTCCTTGTACAAGGTCATCGTCATCCTGCAACCCTACGGTACCATATCTTGGCTTGGCGGTAACCCTTACCTCAGCAACATGCTTTACCAGTATAGGTGTAGTGCCTTTTACCTCTATTAAAATGTTTTCGATATCTTCAATTGTCTCTAGTAAACCTACGCCTCTTACCACGTACGCCTGGCTACCTCTCTCTATAACATCACCGCCTACATTTACATTACTCTTGGATACGGCTTCAAATACTTCCAGTGGTGAAAGATCGTAATTGGCCAGCTCGGTAGGATTGATTTTTATTTCATAGATCTTTTCTTCACCGCCAAAGCTTACTACATCTGCAACTCCTGGAACAGCTACCAGCTCTCTTTCTACTACCCAGTCATGTAAGGCTGTAAGTTCTTTAATGGGTCTATCACTGCGAAGTACATAACGAAATATTTCACCCGTTGCCCCATAAGGTGGCTCAATAGAAGCTTCTGCGCCATCGGGTAAATCCACACTTCGTAAACGATTAGCAGTATATTGCTGCGCATAGAAGTCTTCTACATCATCTTCAAATATGACCGTAACAGCTGATAATCCAAAGAGAGAAATAGAACGTACCTGTGCCTTTTTGGGAATAGCATTCATCTCCCGCATTATAGGAAGGGTAACAAATTTTTCTATCTCTTCCGCACTTCGACCAGGCCATTGTGTAATAATTCTTGCCCGCGTATTGGTTACATCTGGAAATGCTTCAATAGGTGTATGGAGATAACTAACAATACCAGCTACCAACAACAAAGCAGTAAGAAAAAAAACAATGATAGAATTCTTCAGGGAAAAACTAACAATCCGCTGTACAAGCTTCTGCATGACAAATGAGTTTAAAAATTCTTAATCTGCTCGTAAACCAGTAATTGGTTCTTTGAAATCACTTTCTCGCCTTCCGCCAATCCTTCACTTATAAATGCTTTGTCATTATGCTTTGACAGAACTTCAACTTTTCTTCTTTCCAAGCTGCAATCATTTTTGTATACGATCACAAAATTTTGGTTATCATCAAAAACCAATACCGTTGTAGGAATACTCACGGCCGCTTCTTCTTTTTGTTTTTGGGCAACAACATCCACCAGCATTCCCGGCTTTAATTTAAAGTCCTTATTCTGCATCACCACTCTTGCTTTTAGTACTTTTGCTTCTTCATCCAGTACTTGGGGTATAGCGACTATTTTTCCTTTAAAAAACTCATCTGGATAAGACAGTGTGGTAATCGCTACTTCCATGCCTTCTTCAATATGGCGTACATTCCCGGCATATACATTCATCACGATCCATATCTCGCTAAGATCTGAAACCGTAAATAAGGATTCACTGCCAGCCGTAACCTGCGTGCCGGGAGCAATAGATTTGGAAGTAATAATACCGGAGGATGGCGCTTTGATCAAAAAAGTATTGCCGGCAGCATTGGCACTATACAAATCCATATTAGCTGTTGTTTTCTTTTTTTCTGCCTGCAACATCGCTAATTCACTTTGTGCCTCCGTCAAATCCTTTTGAGAAGAAATCCCATCATTATACATCGTCTGAATAGATTCCAATTTCTTTTGTGCGATCTTGATTTGTTCTGCTACCAGCGAGGTTTGTGCCTGCAATTCAGATAACTCTGTACTTCTAAGCTCTGCTACCACTTGCCCTTTCACTACTTTATCGCCAAATGAAAAATAGGTACGAGAAACTATTCCATTTAATAAGCTCACAAAGTTTACCACTTTGTCGGGATTCGGTTCTACCGATCCAGTAAGATGTATTCCTTCCACAATAGCATCTTTACCGGCTACTATCCATTCTACCTTGGACTTAAAATCATCGTCAAGACAGAAGGAATCTTCTTCTACCTGTTCTTTCTCAGCCTTACCACATCCGATAAGTGCTAGTAGCGTTAACGCACAAAAAATAGGGATGGATTTAATAAAAAGTCTATTCATTTGTTATTATTCGATGATTAGTTTAGTATATCTTTTCCAACGGCATAGTTTAATTCTTCTGCCTTCTCTCTTATTTCTTTGGCAGCATCCAGTATGATTTTCTTATTTTCTAAATAGGCATTCAAAAAGTCAAGAAACTCTAATAAGTTGATATTGCGACCAGCAAAATTTCGTGTATAGGCTTTTAATAATTCATCCAGTGTACTTTCATAACCTGTTTCAATACGTTTATAAAAATTCACCGTCGTCAGCAAATTTTGATACGCTACTGCAATTTCATTTTCTGCTGTTAAAACTTTATTCTCCTTTATAATTTTTGACTGCTCTATACCTATACGGGCATATTTAATATTGCCCTGGTTACGATGAAATATCGGCAGATCGATACCGAGACCAAAGCCAACAAAATTGTACATAAAATTACCTCCCCGATCATAGCCGCCCATCACTGTGAGATTAGGCACTCGCTGAGCTTTTTCATAAAGAAATAACCTCTCGAAATAACGCTGATCCAGTACGGCAGTTTTTAAATCAGGACGTATCGTTTTTGCCGTATCCTGTAATGCAGAGAGGGGTAGGAGATTACGACTGTCCGGAACAGCAACATAATCCTCTTCTAAAATCGTCAATTGAATATCAGGAGATATTCTCATCATAATTCTTAGCTCTTTTTGTACTTCATTTATACCTTCATTTATATCCTTATTATTTTTTAGCAATTCTAATTCCAATGCCTTTAAGCGTATCCATTCTCCTTTAGGAATATTTCCCACTTCTACTTGTCGCTGGTAAGCTGTTGTAAGCTTTCCCAACGCATCGATTTGTTCCTGATATAAATTCCTGGAAAGCTGCAGATGTTGTAAATGAGTAAGGTGATTACGAAAAATAATTTTCAGGCTGCGCAGGAGCTCTTCAAAAGATTGTTGTGTTTTTTCTATATTTATTTGCTCCAGAGCCATTAACTTTTTACGTTTACCGGCTGTGAGTATAAGCTGCTCGATAGAAAAACTTACTTGTTGATTTCTTCCAAACTTCCCTCCATTAAATCCTTGGAGATCGTCACCAAAAACAGCTAATTGTTTACGGCCAGCCCATAAGTTTACTTCATCCAGTGCTACGGTAGGATTAGGCCATAGTTTAGCCTGTAAAAGCTGTGCTTCGGCTTTAGGAATTTCCATTTTTTCTGCCAGTAATTCATAATTCTGTCTGAGAAAAATGGCTTCGTATTGTTGACGATTAAGCCGTAGTGTATCCTGCCCATATGTTGTGGTACACAATACTAAAATACTTAAAGGGTACAAGACCTGTTGTAGGAAGCGCATGAATGTCTCTTCTTGTTAAGGAACGCAAAAGTCAACAAGAAGGCCTTAAAAACAGCTTAAAAACCTTAAAAATCAGCTTAAAAAAAACGTAACTCAAATATGTTTTGCTTATCTGCCGGATTGGAGTAGGAGATAAGGCCGTTATGAAGATGTACAATTTTTTGGGTAAGCACCAATCCTAATCCGAAGCCAGGTATGTTTGGATAGTTTTTGCTTCGGAAAAAATGGCCAAACAAATATTTTTTCTCATCTGCTTCGATAGGATAACCCTGATTGATAAAACTGATGCTTATTTCATTTTCACGGTTACAATCAAATTTGATAGTGGCTTTTGTTTCTAAACTATATTTTATGCAATTATCCATCATGTTGGAAAAAGCCTGCCGAATAAGTAACTTATTGGCATGTAACACTAGTTTTTTATCATCAAATAATTCTGGGATAAAATGTACTTCAAACTGAAAAGAGGGATGAATAATCGCCCATTCCGTGATCAATTCAAAAATAATTTCGTCGAGCCGCAAATCTTCTTTCTTCACTTGCTGGCCGGCTTCAATTTTAGAAATTTCTAATAATACGGTAATAATTTCTCCAAGAGATTTTGCCCTTCCCAACTGGTTATTAATAATAGCATTTTTAGCATCAATCGTATTCACGGCTTTCGCCTTTTCCAATTCTGATACTATGACAGCAATAGGTGTTTTAAGCTCGTGTGAAATGTGCTGTATGGCATGTTTTTGAAAAGCAAAGGTTTCATTTGTCCGATTGATGAGCTGGTTAAATTTTTCAGTGAGGTGCTCCAACTCAAAGGAGGAAGATTCTATAGCAAGAGTAGAGATTGTGGAGTCATCGATATCAAAATTACTGAGTTTATCCGCTAGCCTTGTAATGGGCTTTGAAATATGTGCAGACAAATAATAGGTAATGATTAGAACGACAAAAGAAATAATAAGCGTAATAGCAATCAATGTATTTCGCAAGAAATAAATCTTGGAATACCCAGCTTTGTCGAGCGCTTTGCTAATCGCATAAAAATGAGTAAGCCCACTCTCCACATACACTGCTACTATATCATATTTTCCTTGCTTGTCTTCTATCCATTGCTGCGAAGGAGAGAGCCTGTCGATAAGTTCTGAATAGTTCTGAATAGGGAGGTCATCAATACTCTGATATATCAGTTTTTTATTGTTATCAAAAACCATCATCTTTTCATCATAAAAATCATGAATTGTTAGCTTATCCATTATACGGGTAAGCTCTTCAGTCATTTCTTTATACTCAGAAATAAATTCAATGGTAATCCTGATTTTTTCATTTTGTGTTTGCTGAAAATCTTCCTCCCGATAAGCAGAGAAAAGCAGGTAAATAATTATAGAAGAAATAAGCGTCAGGGAAATGACTGTTGCAGAAACGTACAATAATATTTTGTTTCTTATTCTCATTTTGTATCCAGATAATACCCGTAGCCAATCTTGGTTTTGATAGTGCTCTTCCCAAAAGGCTTATCTATTTTATTGCGCAGAAAGTTTACATACACTTCAATTGTATTGGTATTGGTAGCAAAGGAAGTCCCCCAAATTTCTTTTATTAAATCTGTTTTGGGGACTACTTCTCCTACATTTTCCATTAACCGAAAAAGGATTTGATATTCTCTGGGAGTAAGTATAATTTCTTTTTCCTGGCGGTGTACTTTTTTCCGGGCCGTATCCAGTGTAATATCATCAGCTATAAATACTGTCGCCGTTCCAGCAGAAGCTGCCTGCTTACCTCGCTTGGTAAGCGCCGCTACCCGCAATACCAATTCCCGCATATAAAAAGGCTTGGTCAGATAATCATCGGCTCCGCAATCAAACCCCTGGATTTTATCCTCTAATTCTCCAAAGGCTGTTAGCATTATTACCGGCGTAATCGTATTATATCGACGAAAATCTTTGCACAAATCAAAGCCATTTTTCCCGGGCAGGTTTATGTCCAATACGATGCAATCGAATTTTTCCTTTTTGATTGTACGCTCTGCCAAAGCTCCATCATATAAAGAGGAAACAGTAAATTGCTCAGCTTTTAAAGCTTCGCTAATATTCTGATTAAGGATTAAATCATCTTCAACGACTAAAACTTTCATTGAATCAAAGGTAGTAACTGTCTATAGAATAGTTGAAAAGTTAATAGTTTATCGCAACGAAATCGAAAATAATAACAAATACTATACCTGCAAAAGCTTACTCGATGCTGTCAAAGCTCGAAAATCGATGCTTGGGTTCAAAATAGTTCCATATAATAGCAGCCAGTCTTCGGGTAAGCTCCTCTGCTTCATTATGAGGAATCCAACTTTGGTCTTTATTGTTTTTAGTAAGAATACAAAAAACAAAATCACCGCTCGGTGCATTTACCAATACCACCTCACCACGGGCATCGTTTATCGAACCGGTTTTGGAAATAGTATTTATAGTAGCGGGGAACTGGGAGAGGGAACGCCCATTATAAAACTGATTTTTCAAATAGCGATACATTCTATCCGAATACCTTGCATCGATAACTTTCCCTTGACGAATGAGGGTAAAAAGCTGTGCCATTTCTCTCGGTGTAGTTTGTCCCCATCCATATTTTTTCCAAATTTCCTGTCGCCCTTCTGTGCGAGAGTTGACCTTTGTGTTAACTAATCCCAGGCTATCCATTAGTTTATTGATGGCGATGCCTCCACCGGAAAGCTCTTGTAGCCAAATCGAAGTAACATTATCGCTATAAGTAAGCATTAAAGAAATAAGGGTTGACAAATCCGTGCGAGCACTGTCCTTATAGAATTGCATTAACCCCGATCCACCATAGACTCTTTTCGCATCATATACAAATTCCTGCGAGAGTTTTAATTCTCCTTGTGCAATTTTCTGAAACACTCCTGTTAGTATTGGCACTTTTACAATACTGGCGGTTGGAAATACCGTGTCTGCATAAATAGCAACACTCCTGTTCTTTTTGAGATGATGTACATATATGCCTATATCACCATTAAAGTTTTTGATTTCCTGCGTGAGTAGAGATTTTAATTTTTTGTCTTCTTTTTGCGCATAACCAGCCACACTCAGTATAAATAAGGTTATAGAAGAAAGGATATATTTTAGCATGGCCAAAGAAGTGTTTAAAACAAATATAAGAAAAGAGGTTTTGCTAAGTCACCAGATCAAAAAAGAGTAGGGGATATCCTACTCTTGAGTCCAATAATCTATGAGAAGAGAAAGACGTTTAGAAAATAGGTTCTAGCTTTCGTTCCAGTAAAAACTATCGGGTGTAGGGCGCTGCCCAAAAATTGCCGTACCTACTCGTATAATAGTAGCACCTTCCTCAATCGCAGTTTCTAAATCACCACTCATGCCCATCGATAGCTCCTGCATGGTTACACCAGGTATTTCCAAAGTGATTATCTGCTGCTGTATGTTTTTAAGTAACCGGAAACATTTACGCACTTCTTCTGCTTCGGCACTTAGCAAACCGATGGTCATCAATCCTTTTACTTTCAGGGTATCGAATTGCGCTACTTTCTTCACAAATGCAATTGCTTCATCAGGATTAATACCAAATTTACTTTCTTCAAATGATGTGTTTACCTGTATGAATACATCAATTGTTTTGTTTTCAAACTGTAAACGTTGATGTAATTTTTCTGCTAAATCTAAACGATCCAGCGACTGGATACAAGAAACATTGCAACGCAAGAGGTCTTTAATTTTATTGGATTGTAAATGACCTATAAAATGATTAGTATGATCTACAGACGACAAAGCATCATACTTTTCTTTTAACTCCTGTACTTTATTCTCTGCTATTAATGTATAGCCGGCCTGTAGAGCAACTTTAATTCTTTCCGCAGAAACTGTTTTAGTCGCTAATAGAAGTTTAACATCGCTTACATTTCTGCCGGTTTTGATACAGGCCTTATGTATTCGGTCATTTATCGCCGCAATATTTTTTACAATCGCATCGCTCATTATTCTGTTTGATCTACTAAAAAGATAGCTGATCAGATGTGGTAAGACCGGAAGTCATCTTTTTAATAGGCGGTGAAAACTGCGTAAGCTTAATACCTTTCACAGCCGCTTTATATTCATTTATGGTGGGCGTTCTACCATAAACAGATGAAAGAACAACTACCGGAGTAGAGGCCAATAAGGATTCTCCTTTCTTACGGTCGGAGTCTTTTACCACACGCCCCTGAAATAAACGCGTAGAAGTGGCCATTACCGTATCGCCTTTCTCTGCTTTTTCCTGATTACCCATGCACAGGTTGCAACCGGGGCGTTCGAGATACAATATATTTTCGTACTCTGTACGAGCTTTGGTTTTGGGAGCAGCGTCATCAAATTCAAAACCCGAATATTTTTGCAATATATCCCAATCACCTTCCGCTTTCAATTCATCAATAATATTATAAGTAGGCGCCGCTACTACTAAAGGCGCTTTAAACTCTACTTTACCATATTGCTCTTCCAGATTTTTTAGCATCTTAGAAACGATCTTTATATCGCCTTTGTGTACCATGCAGGAACCCACAAAACCCAAATCTACGTGCTTATCACCTTCGTAATAGGTAAGGTCACGAATAGTATCGTGTGTGTAGCGTTTGGAAGCATCCACATTATTCACATCTGGATCGGCAATCATGGGCTCGTCAATAATATCCAGATCAACTACTAGTTCTGCATAATATTTAGCGTTCTCATCAGGCGTTAACGGAGGTTTTTTACCTGACTTAATTTCTTCAATTCTGGTATTGGCCTTATCAATCAATCCTTGTAAAACCTGTTTCTCATTATCCATTCCTTTTTCAATCATGATCCTGATTCTATCCTTTGCAATTTCTAATGATTGAATAAGCGTATCGGGTTGAGAAATACAGATGGACGCTTTTGCTTTCATTTCGGCTGTCCAGTCGGTGAAGGTAAATGCCTGATCAGAAAGTAACGTGCCGATATGCACTTCGATAATTCTTCCCTGAAATACATTTTCACCTTTAAACTCCTTCAACATCTGTAATTGCGTAGCATGTACCACATCACGGAAATCCAGATGATCCTGCATCTTACCTTTGAACGTTACTTTTACCGATTCGGGAATAGGCATAGAAGCTTCTCCGGTTGCCAAAGCCAACGCAACGGTGCCGGAGTCGGCACCAAAAGCCACCCCTTTAGACATACGGGTATGCGAATCGCCACCAATGATAATAGCCCAGTCATCTACCGTGATATCATTTAAAACCTTATGGATTACATCGGTCATAGAATGATAAACACCTTTGGGATCGCGTGCAGTAATCAACCCAAAGTCATTCATAAACTTCATCAGCTTCGGAATGTTTTGTTGCGATTTGCTATCCCAAACCGATGCCGTATGACAACCTGATTGATAACCTGCATCCACAATAGGAGAAATAACAGTAGCCGCCATGGATTCTAGCTCCTGAGCCGTCATTAATCCTGTGGTATCCTGCGATCCTACGATATTTACTTTCACACGCACATAAGAACCTGCGTGTAGTGTTGCGCCGGATGTTCCTACTGCATTTTTGTTGAATATTTTTTCTACTGCGGTCAGTCCCTGACCTTCTACAGAAATTTCTTTGGAAGGAGCAAATACGGTGGGAGCTTTTATACCTAATGTTTTTGCGGCAAATGTTTGTAGCTTTTTACCAAACTCGATAGAGTAGGAGCCTCCCGCTTTCATGAATTCTATTTTCTGTGGCGTAAAGGCTGAAGCTACATCCATTACTTCCTTACCTTCTTTATATAATTTCTTACTTTTTGTATTGATGGTAAGAACCGTTCCTGTATCAATAGAGTAGGCTTGTTCTAAAACCGGTTGACCATCGGCATCTACTACCAGCTTACCATTCTCATCCACCTTTTTCACCCAGTTTTTCAAATTGATACCAATACCTCCGGTAACATCTACTGTGGTGAGAAAGATAGGCGAAATGCCATTTGTACCTGCCACCACCGGTGCAATATTTACAAAGGGTACATAAGGGCTGGCTTGTTTGCCAATCCACAATGCCACGTTATTTACTCCCGACATTCTGGAAGAACCTACACCCATCGTGCCTTTTTCGGCAATCAACATTACTTGTTTGTCGAGATGTTGTTCTTTAATTGTCTGTAGTGCTTTTTGTTGCTCTTTATTATGTTCAAACATGCATTGGCCGTGCAACTCACGGTCTGAGCGGGAGTGCGCATCGCTGCCCGGAGAAAGCAAGTCGGTAGAAATATCACCGATACCGGCTACAAAAGTGACTAAAGCAATCTCTTCTGGTATATCGGGTAAGTTGGTATAAAACTCTGCCTTGGCATAGCTTTCTAAAATTTCTTTGGCAATAGGATTGCCTTTTTTGAAAGCATTTTCCAAACGATCCGTATCCGCATCATAGAGGAAAACCTGTGTTTTTAATACAGCGGCCGCTTTTTTGGCAATCGCCTCCTCATTACCCAACGCCAAATCCAGCAGGACTTCAATAGAAGGGCCGCCTTTCATATGGGATAATTGTTCTAAAGCGAAATCGGATGAAATCTCTTTTACGATCGTTTCCCCAAGGATTATTTGTTTCAAAAACTGCGACTTTTCGCGAGCTGCAGGAGTTGTTCCTGGCAGTACATTGTAGATAAAAAAAGTAAGTGATTCCTGCCTGTGTTCGTGATTCACCTCTTTTATTTGTTCAATCACTTCCGCCATCAATTCAGCATCATCAATGGGTAAGGGGTGTAATCCGTGTGCTTCTCTGTCTATAATCTGCTTCAAATAATCATTGTATCTACTCATAAATTATCCTTTATTTCAAGTGGGAAATTAAACGCTGCAAAGTTACGAAACCCAAGCCGCTTTTCTAAATGATAAGCACTGTATCTCTATGAATTATTGCTCGTTCTTTAGTTAAAGTTTTCAGACTATATAATAAGCTGCAAAAGCTAAAACAGAATACTAGTAAAGAAGAAAATCATCCTGAGCTTATTTCAGAATGATTAATTTCCTCGGAGGGTAAAGCAGCAGGCAATTCTGTCCTTTAATTACCGCAAACGACTAATAATCAATTAAATATACTTATTATTAAATAGCAGAGTAGGGGATAATCTGATTTTCCTTATTGGGCTTTTCTTTTCCCGTTGGTGCACCCATAGCTTTGGATTTGTTGATTATAGAAATACGATACGGCAAGGATACAACCTGCTGCAATGGGAAGCAGAATGAAGACGATGTTACCGTCCACAACCATATGGCTGATGGTAGCAAATAGCAAGCTAAACGTTAAACCGGCATAAGCCCATTCTTTTAGTTTTGGATGTACCATTGGAAGAATCAATGCAATTGTGCCTAGTACTTTAAAAACGATCAATGCGTAGGCAAAATAATCGGGATATCCCAATGGCTTTGTACCTAGATTAACGTAGTTAGGAGTAAAAAGTAGCGTACCCAACGGCATTAGTCCTTCCCACAAAAAGATAATACTAGTAGCTATCCAAAAGATAATTGTATTTTTTTTCATGTAGTTATAATTTATTTCTTGTGATTGGAATTTATTGCGTAATTCAACACCCAGTGATTGCCGAATTTATCAGTAAGGTCGCCAAATAATGCGCCTATACTATTTTCATGTAAGGGATGATTGACCGCACCACCTGTCGAGAGCTTTGCATAGCAGTTTTTGATTTCCTTTTCGCTGCTGCAATTCAACGAAAGGGATACACTGTTACCTTTTACCAGTCCTTCTTCGCCAACCATATCTGTAGCCATCAATAGTAAAGTACGATTGATAAGGGTGGCATGTACAATACAGTTTTTCATTCGCCTGGGCATAGCTAGCGATAAAGGCGATTCACCCACAGTTTGAAAGGAGAGTTCACCCCCCAGGCATTGTTGGTAAAATGCCATTGCTTCCCGACAATTGCCGTTAAATGTGAGATAGGCACTTATCTGTATCATTTATTTATTTCTGATTTTAAGCATCAGGAATATTGGGCTCAGTTAATTTTTTTAGCTTTTCTAATGATTCCTGCCAACCTAAATAACACATATCAACTGGTATTACATCGGGTATACCTGTTTGCGTAATCTGCAAGGATGTACCACTTGTTACGGGTGTCAATTCTACAGTAGTAATCATCTCACCGGGTAGAGTAGGATCGTCAAATTTGTCTGTGTACTTAAGCAATTGATTGGGCACAATTTCCAGGTATTCGCCGCCAAACGAGTGGCCGTTGCCCGTTGTGAAATTGATAAAACTCATTTTGTATACCCCGCCTTTTTTAAAATCGAATTGATGAACCTTACATACAAAACCATAAGGCGGCAGCCAGCTTGCCATAGCATCGGCATCAGCAAATGCACGGAATACTTTCTCTGGGGGAGCTGCTAAAACTCTGTGTACGGTTACTGTGTTCTTTTCCATTTTCTTTAATTTTTAGTTATTTATCTTTCTCTCACTGATTTCATTGATGAACACGGATAAAAACATCCGTGCTTTTCTGAGTTATCTGTGAGTATCATTTTTTTTTAAATATATTGTATCAATTATTTTCGATTATCTGTTTCAGCTTTTCCAATACTTTCGGCCAGGTTTGGTTGAAATAATCGAAATAATCATCGGCCGTTTCTAAGTCTACGGTAAGGTCCGTTACTCCGTTATTTTCCTCAAAAGTATAATTTTCAAAACCGCCTGCCCATTGCGCTGCCTGTTCGCCTGATGTGATTTCTTTGTCTCCGTCCAATATTCCGTTATGGCGAATCGAAACAAAACGGTTGGGAATATGCTCCGCTATTTCACTGACCATTCCTCCCTTTTTTCCGTCTTCACCTGTGCCGATGAAAAGGGTTTTAGAGCCTTTTTCCCAGCTTCCCTCGTAGGTGGAAGTAGGATTAAACCCGGCTGTCCACGCTTCGTAATCAGCTTTGCTGTCTAATCCGAGCATTGTGCGGTACACTTTGCCCACAGGGGCTTTGATGCTCGTTTTGAATTGTAATTTTTTCATTTTTTAAAATTTTAATTATTTCCTGTGTCATTTTTGATTGTCTTTTTTTAATCATTTTGTGGTTTGTAGCTTAAAACAATTTTCCCTCCCGGATAAAGCTTTGATGCTATAGGAGTAAATTTCTGTACCCTGTCAAGCAAGTTAAAAATAGTCATACCGTTGCCCATAGCTGTTGGATTTACTATAAGATGATACTCGTCAATGAGCCTTTCGTTTATCAGTGATGAAACAAAATCTGCACCGCCAAAAACCAGGATGTCTTTTCCATCTTGCTTTTTTAAATTGGCTATTTCTTCTGCCAGGTTTCCTTTTGCCAAATTAGTGTTGTTCCAGGGTGATTGGTTAAGAGTATTGGTAAAGACAACTTTTCGGATACCTGCTATTTTTTTTGCAAAGGGATGAGCAGGATTCTGCACTGCTTCATGCTCCCAATATTTTATTATACTTTCCGCCGTCTTTCTGCCAAGCAATAGTGTGTCCGAGGTATCAAGCATTGCATTGAGAAATGCTGTAAATTCGGTATCAGGGTTCCATGTCATCCAATCGCTTTCGCCATTTAAGCCGCCGACATATCCGTTGATGGTCGTTTGCATTTGTAACTTTACTTTTTTCATTGTATGGCCTTTTAATAATCTTCAATTATGATTTTTCTCTGCTTCATCATTACCTTGAACGAATCGGGCTTGCTCATCAGCTCGTTTAAATTTTCAGGAAGTACCTGCCATCTAAGCCTGTATTTATCGATGCACCAGCCGCATTGCGATTCTTTACCCTCATTGGTGAAATAATCCCAATAACGGTCTATCTCCGGCTGGTCTTTACAATTAATGATGAACGAAATGGCATCATTCAGCAGATGATGTTCGTTTTCTGTACTCATAAAAACATACTTCATACCGAAAATTTCAACGTTGCACAGTTCGGTATTTCCACTGGGCGTATTGCCAAGCGGTATGATTGCTTCTGCCTGAAAGTTTTTTCCGAAAACATTTTGGTAATAGGTAATTATATTAGCGAGTGTTCCGCCATCGGCAGTAAACCAGAGGTTGGGAACTATTTTTTGTACATTCATAAAACTGATTTTATTGTTACAGATTTTACTGTTGCGGAAATTTGCTCATATCCATATAAAACACTTCCCAGGTGTGCCCGTCAAAATCTTCTATGGTTCGTTGCTGCATAAAGCCATAATCTCTCATTTCATTTGGCTCAATACCACCTGCAGCAAGTCCACTTTTCATTATTTCATTTACCTGATCTACACTTTCCAGGGAAAGAGAGAATAAGGCCGCAATCCCATTTTTTGTATCCGCAACTGGCTTGCTAGTAAATGTCTTAAACTTCTCATGCGTTAGTAGCATTACAAAAATGCTGTCGCTCCATACCATGCATTTTGCTGTATCATCCGAAAATTGAGGGTTATTTGAAAAGCCTAACGCCGTGTAAAATCTCACTGATTTGTCGAGGTCTTTTACTGCCAAATTGATGAATATTTGCTTCATTTTTCACTTTTTAAATTATAGATAATTAGTTGTTTGAATTAACGATACAAAGATGCAACGGTTGTTTTGTTATCACGATGTACATTAATGACAACAAAAGGGCGATTTACGACAAACTTTATTTTACATTTGTATGGCCGGTTAAATGGTAAAACCCATGAAAAATGTAAGCATTCTTGTTCCTGAAAATTCGGTAATGCAGGCCATTGCCGATCCCCAGTATTTGTTCTCGGCAGTTAATCAATTTATGTTGATGTCAAATAGGGAGCCCTTGTTCAATGTGCAATTGGTCGGTTTAAAAAAAGAAGTAAGACTTAATGATGGTTTATACACGGTAACTACTTCCCAACTGTTAAAAGATGTAAATAAAACTGATCTCGTGATTATTCCGGCCTTATTTGGAGATATGCAAACGGCGATCCATACAAATCAAAAATCTTTGGTTTGGATAAAAGAGCAATACGATAAAGGGGCAGAGGTCGCTTCCCTTTGTGTGGGTGCTTTTTTATTGGCTTCTACAGGTTTGCTCAAGGGTAAAAAATGTTCGACACATTGGGGTTTTCAAAATGAATTTCGGGAGATGTTTCCGGATGTAGAAGTAACAGATGGCAGTATTGTTACAGAAGAACACAGATTGTATTCAAGCGGCGGTGCTATGTCTTATTGGAACCTGTTACTGTATTTAGTAGAAAAATATACCGACCGGCAGACAGCCATTTTAGCTTCTAAATATTTTGCCATAGATATTGACAGAGATAGCCAGTCGGCTTTTGCAATGTTTCAGGGGCAAAAAAATCATTCAGACGAAGCCATCCGGCAAGCGCAGGAATACATAGATAAACATATCCAGGAAAAAATTACCATTGATGAGCTGGCGGCTTTGGTTTCTTTGGGCAGGCGAAGTTTTGAACGCCGTTTTAAAGCTGCTACAAATAATTCAGTGCTGGAATATATCAACCGGGTAAAAATTGAGTCGGCCAAGCGAAGTTTTGAATCCAGTAGAAAAAACATTAATGAAGTAATGTACAATGTAGGCTATACGGATACCAAGGCTTTTCGCTCTATTTTTAAAAAAATCACCGGGCTTACACCAGTGGAATATCGGAACAAATACAATAAAATGGCAGTTGCATAAGTGCCACCAACTCATTGGGTCGTTTTCTCCCGTATTATTTTTCCCATAATTTATATTATGTTAAGTAATAGTGTTGAAAATACTACTTTTCCTTTTCCACCTTCCTTCAAAAACAAAAGCCCCGCAATGAATGCGAGGCTTTGCTTTATATACTAATCTCCTATGGGTCTTAATTTCTTCTTCCTAGCTGCATGTACAAATCATTCCATTTCTCTTCGTCAGCTTGTAGCTGCTTTAAGTTAGGCGCTTTTGCTTTCTCCGCTTTTTCCCGCTTGCGCGTATAGATATCACCTAAGAAACCGGCAATATTACGATACTGCTGTTTTTCCGTAGCATTCAACTGTCCTTTTTTAGCATACAGGCCGGCAGCTTTTTCATAAGGAACTCTTGTATTTTCATAAAGGTCATCCAGATTTTTTTCTAATGTAGCCAACTTTGCATTATCATCTTTAGAAGCTTTCGCCTTGCCACCTTTCTTATTTATTTCATTCTCTAAGCTGCTGATATCATCATTTACCTTATTAGCCTGCTGAATATAATGATCGCCCATATATAATAATACCAGATCATTTTCAGAGTCCAGTGAAGAAGCCTTTGTGAAAGCCGCAATCATTTTTCTTTCTAATTCTGTAGCATTGGCGGGTGGTACTGCACCTTCTGCGATCGAATAAAGTGTATCAAAAATGGTACGTCCCAACGCTAGCTGTGCTTTAAAATCATTAGGATTTTTTTGTAGTACCTCTTCCAACGACTTTAATTTGCTATCAAAAGAATTGTCCAATCCTAGTGCAAAATCGGCCTGCTCATTTTTAAAGAAGTCACTTTGGGGGAAAAGCTCCAGACCCAGTTTTCTGTATTTTTCAAAATTATCCATGTCCTTCTGTTCAAAATAATAGATAACCAGAAAATTGTATACACTTTCATATGAGCTTTGCACTTTCGCATCAGCTAACTCTTTATAATATTGTGCTGCTTTTCCTTTATCGCCTGACTGCTCTGCTGTATAACCCGTATACAGAACAACAACCGTATCCAAAGGGGAATTCAAGGTTTTGCGCTCTTTCAAAAAATTGGAATAGCCATATACTTTTTGAAACATTTCGTGTGCTTCTTTCCAATTTTTTTGTTCGATCAGGGATAGGCCTTCATTGAAATAGTTAGAATAAATATAAGCAGGCGCATCTTTATAAACAGTCTCGTTTAAAGCAGCATAACCAGGTTCCATTTGCTTATACTTGGTAAACGCCTGATCCGCTTCCTGCGTCAACAATAATTTTTCTGCAGGAGATATGGTAGAATCTGCCGCTGCATAACTATACACAGTAGCTTTTAAAATATAAGCTTCCGCTTTAGCAGCAAATTTCTCGTTAGTCATTCGCTTATCTAAATCAGCTTTCGCTTTCTTAACGTTTCCTATCAAAAGCTGCCCTTGTATGTCTCCATAGTTTTGTGAAAATGATACTAAGGCAAAGCAGAGTGTTGTAAATAGTAATGTTATCTTTTTCATCATACTATATTTATTATTGTTTTTGTGTGTCCGTATCCTGAGAATTGGTTTCATTGTTTTCAGACGAATTATCCTCCGCTCCCGTTGCGTTGTCCGCAGATTCCGGTGAAATTGGCTCTCCATTTTCGTTTAGTTCCGCTACTACTTCTTCCTCATCCAACTGTGTAATAGCTGCTATTTCATCGTTCTCATCCAGCCGAATAAGCTTCACACCCTGCGTAGCTCTGCCCTGTTCACTTACATTCGAAACTTTCATCCGAATGGTAACGCCACTTTTGCAGGTAATCATCAAATCCTGCTTTTCCGTTACATCCAATATCCCCACAAGACTACCGGTTTTTTCTGTAACACTGATTGTCTTTACTCCTTTTCCCCCTCTGTTGGTAAAACGATATTCATCCACCGGCGTACGTTTACCAAACCCTTTTTCACTTACCACCAACACTGTTTTGGAAGCATCTACTGCTGGGTTAACACAAATCATAC
>CAZPPM010000035.1:0-26014 GCA_964588445.1 uncultured Citrobacter sp. | reverse complement strand
AGTTTCTTATAATTATTTTCGGAAGTAGCAATGCCAAAAGCTTCTCCCCAGGCAGTTCCCATCATGTAAAGTGTGTCTGTAAAGCTTGCGAGATAGTCGTTAAGATCAATAGCTTCTTTAAAAGGAGACTGTGCAGTAGCGCCAACCGAGAAAAGAATAAAAGAAAAGAGAATAGCGACTTTTTTGAAGCGTTTGCTTATCATGATACGATTTTTAGTGGTTGTAAAAAATATGGTGGGTGATTTTATCCTTCTATTTGTAAGCTAAATACAATCATTCGGGATTGTATTTTATCAAATACACTGGAGTATTTAAGACTAGCATCGCGACTATGTACATTGCGTAGGCCGTTACTTATTTTTAATTCTGGCGATAAAATAAAGCTGGGGAAGAAAAAGCTAAAGCCCACACCTAACTCCACACCATAATCATAACGACCGATTTTTATGAGTTCGTCAGCTTTTTTTGCCCTTGCATTACTAGCGAGATCTATATCTCCTTTAAAGCCGCCGAGCATATACACACGGAAATTACCTATGCGATCGGATTGTAATTTTAATTGTACCGGGAAAGTGACAATGACTGATTCTACAGGTTTTGTTATTTCTGTAACACCGCCTTCAGGAAACTTTAGTTTATAATAAATACTTCTTTCGCTAAATGTTAATTGCGGGTTGAAGCGCAATTGGAATCGGTTGGATATTCTTGCGGTAGCCGATAGGCCTAAGGAAAAACCAAAAGTATTGGTAGGTTCCGCAATTAATATGCTATCGTTTTGCAGAAAGCGGGAGTGTAAGCTGGTATGAAATCTTCCCGAGTTGCCACCCAGTGTAATGCCGAAATAATAAGGTTTGTAATCATGATCATACAGATTTAACTCACGCTGTGCTTTTATAGACTCGGATACGAATAGGAGTACAAAAAGAAATAGGGCACTTATTTTTCCGATACGGGTTTTCTTGCATTGTAGATACAGCATATTCCTAAACTTAGCGATGTGTAGCCTGTTTGTGTGAAACCGGCATTTTTTAAAATATCAACCAAATGGTTGCGGTCAGGAAATGCATTGGCAGATTCGCAGAGATAGTCGTAAGCTTCTTTATTTTGTTTGAAAAGGGAAGCCATACGCGGCGCTACTATTTTCATGTAAAGGTTATACAATCCTCTGATAGCGCCATTACGGGGTCTTGAAAATTCGATAATGATAAACTGTGCTCCCGGTTTTAACACCCGTAATATTTCCGAGAGGCCTTTTTCCAAATTTTCAAAATTGCGGATGCCAAATGCTACCATCCCGGCATCAAACGTATTTTCTTGAAAATTTATTGTTTCGGCATCCCCTTTCACAAGGGTTATTGATTCTGTAAGTCCTTCTTTTTCAATCTTCTTTTTTCCCTCATTCAGCATTTGTTCGGAAATATCGATACCGGTAATTTTTTGCGGCTTCAATAGCTTATATGCCAGCAAAGCCATGTCGCCGGTACCGGTAGCAATATCCAATATATGTTGCGGCTTATCTTTCTTGAGGCGGCGTATCGCTTTTTTGCGCCAGCCTATATCAGTGCGGGCAGAAAGAAAGCGATTCATAAAATCATAACGACCGGCAATGCGGTCAAACATTTCTGCTACCTGCTCTTTTTTCCCTTTCTCCGAGCTTTTGTAGGGTATAATGTGATCGTGGGGTAATTCTGACATGGGCTGCAAAGTTAGCAGAAATGAACTATCGGAAAGAAGAACCCGGTTGGTTGCTTTCCGCCGTAGCTGTCTATAAGCGGTTAATAAAATTTCTAAGCCTGACTGTTTACAACGGCTTTTCTAAGTTGCACGAGTTGTTGTAATAACGGTTCGAGACGGGATAGCTCCAGCATATTAGCTCCATCGCTTAGTGCTTTGGCCGGGTTAGGATGTGTTTCGATAAACAATCCGTCTGCTCCGGTTGCAATGGCAGCTTTAGCAATTGTGCCAATCAGTTGCGGGTTGCCGCCGGTGACGCCACTGGTTTGATTAGGTTGTTGCAAGGAATGTGTTACATCCATTACCACCGGTTTTTTCAATGCCTGCATCCAGGGTATATTTCGGTAGTCTACTACCAAATCCTGGTAACCAAAAGTAGTACCCCGTTCTGTAAGCATTACTTTTTGATTGCCGGTATTCTGAATTTTTTCCACGGCAAATTTCATAGAAGGGCCGCTAAGAAATTGTCCTTTTTTTACATTCACTATTTTACCTGTTTCACCCGCAGCATGTAGTAGATCCGTTTGCCTACATAGAAAAGCCGGTATCTGTAATATGTCAATATATTTTGCAGCAACAGTGGCTTCTTCCGGTGCATGTATGTCGGAAGTGGTGGGTAAGCCATACGTTGCTCCTGCTTTTTGTACAATTGCCAGCGCTGCCTCATCTCCTATGCCCGTAAAGGAATTATCGCTGGTACGATTAGCCTTGCGGTAAGAAGCTTTGAATACATAGGGGATGCCTAGATTTTTACAAATGCCGGCAACTTTATCGGCTACTTCCAGTACGAGTTCTTCACTTTCCACTACACAGGGACCCGCAATGAGAAAGAAATTATTGGGGTCAAATGATTGCTTTGCAAAAAACTCTTTCAGAAAATTTTCCATGCTGTAAAGTTAGCATGTTCTTATTTGGAATTTGAAAATGGCCGCTACATCTTTGCCAAAAATGGCAAGTATGCAAAGAGAGAAAATATTGGTAATAGGCGCCAGCGGGCAAATAGGAGTGGAACTTACACTGGCGCTGCGAAAAATATATGGTAATGCCAATGTGATAGCGTCTGACTTGCGAGAGGAAAGTGAATTGTTAAAAGGTACAGGTCCTTATGTGAGCATGGATGTGACAAATAAGGAAATGCTACATGTGCAGATAATACGTCAGAATATTACACAAGTATATTTGCTGGCGGCTATACTTTCTGCTACCGGAGAAAAAAATCCTAACCTTGCCTGGAGTCTCAATATGCAAAGCCTGCTAAATGTACTGGATATTGCCCGGGAGGAACATTTGCATAAAGTATATTGGCCTTCTTCTATTGCCGTTTTTGGCCCCACTAGCCCCAAACAAAACTGCCCGCAGCAAACTATCATAGAGCCTACAACTGTATATGGTATTAGTAAGTATGCAGGAGAATTTTGGTGCAATTATTATCATCAACGATATGGCGTGGATGTACGAAGTCTTCGCTACCCCGGACTTATTTCTTATAAATCAGCGCCGGGCGGCGGCACTACTGATTATGCCGTAGAGATTTTTCACGAAGCACTGGAGGAAAAGAAGTATGAATGTTTTTTGCACGAAGATACTTACCTGCCCATGATGTATATGCCTGATGCAATAAGAGCCACCATTGAGCTGATGGAATCTCCGGTTGATAAAATATCTGTACGCACTTCTTATAATTTATCGGGGATGAGTTTTTCTCCCAAGGAATTAGCACTAGCTATTCAGCAGCATATTCCTGATTTCTCTATCTTTTACAAGCCAGACTATCGGCAGGCAATAGCCAATAGCTGGCCGCAAAGCATTGATGATAGTGTAGCCCGTAAGGATTGGGGTTGGAAGGAAGAATATGATTTGGCCGCAATGACCAAAGAGATGATCGCTAATATATAATAGCAGCCGACTTATCGGATAACGTCAAAGCTTTTAAAATCTTGATAGGGTAATTCTTGGATCGTAACAGAAGAGACAACGGCTGTTGATGGGCCTTGGCGACACCATTCCATAAATTTTTCCAATTGCAAGTCTGTGCCTGTTGCAACGATAGCTACATTCCCGTTGGTTTCATTTTTTACGGTACCTGCTATACCCAATTCCGCAGCTTTTTTCTTGGCCGACTGGCGATAGTAAACGCCCTGCACAATTCCATTAACCGTAAGCGCCACTGTTTTTTGCATAGAAGGTTACCAGTTTATCAGTTGTACTATTTGTTCCAGGTATTGTTGATCGATAATGTCAAAGTGATTCAATAATTCACTATCTACATCTAATACGGCAATTACATTGCCATCTTTAAAAATGGGAATAACTATTTCTGATTGTGAAAGACTGCTACAGGCAATATGCCCGGGAAATTGTTGTACATCGGGAACAATAAGTGTTTTCTCTTGCAGCCAGGCACTGCCACATACGCCTTTCCCTTTATAAATACGTGTACAGGCAACAGGTCCTTGAAAAGGGCCTAAAACCAATACCTCATTTTTAATTAGATAAAATCCTACCCAAAACCAGCCAAATTGCTCTTTCAATGCAGCGCTTATATTGGCCATATTGGCAACCAGATCGGGTTCGCCTTCCAGTAGCCCTTTTAGTTGCGGAAGAAGGGATAGGTATTTTTCTTCTTTGGTGCCCGTGCTGATAAGTAAATCTTCTGCCATAGAACAAAGTTACTATAGCAGTGATTGGCAAAAAGAAGTTTGTGTTGTGTTTCTATTAAATTCTTTTACGAGAACGTAATTTCACAAGAATGAAATACGATTTTTTACAAAAATTTTCCCAACAATAAACCAAAGTTTCTATTGCGGATACCGGGGCCATAATCAGAATTGACCATGCTTCCCAAGCCATAATTAAATAAACCCTGTATAAAGAAATTGTTCTTCATCTCATAGCCCAACATGATTTGCAAGCCACCGCCAAAACGGCCATATTCTGTAAAACTAAAAGGCATATTCCGGGAAACCTGCTCACCAGAACCTTTCGTAAATTTTTCTTTTGCTAGTAAGTAGATATCAAGGTAAGGGCCTGTTTTAATAAAAAAATGAGAGGGCTTTTTTGAAAAATCAAATTGAAACAAAGGGGCCAGTTCCAAGGTATGTAGTGTAACATTATTAGCTATAGCAGCAGAATCCGGTATGCGGGATATGCGATCAAAGCTGGCTTTAAAACCTTTTAATGTGTATTGTGCAGAAGGGCTGAAGAAGAATATGCCTTCAAAAGGGACCTTAGCAGTCGCACCTAACAGGAACCCATATTTATTAGACACTTCCTGCTTGACATTGCTAATGCGATAGTCGGCCGAGTTCTGAAGCACACCTCCAACGATGCCTATTTTAACTTGTGCTGTTAAATAAGTAGCGAATAATAAAAAGGGAAGTATCACCAATTTTTTCATAAGGGGGAAGATAGTAGTTAAGGAGAGCCTCATTTGGTAAATAAAATATTTATAATAAATGAAAGTATAGCATTGCTGACTAATAAAGCCCTATTAGTTATTCATAAATGTTTAAAACTTTTTTGCCGGGTCTTTGATTTCTGTAGACTGATTGTATTGCTGCGATTGTCCCGGAGCAATGGATAGGCTTTGCCAGTTTTCTTTTTTCAACATTCTTGCGATAAATATTATCTGGCCAATGTGGTAAGGATAGTGTGCCAATTGTCGGTTGATAGCATCGGGGACAGACAACGCTTCTTTACGGATATAAACAGTTTTAGATAAATCATTTTCCTGTAAAGATGCCAATGCGGATAAAAAGCAATTCCAACCTGTTTGCCATTTTTGTAGCAACTGCTCACGGGTATAGGGTATATCAGCAAATTCCTCATCGCGGTTACGCCATTCTTTTTCTCCGTCTTCGTGTAAAAAGTTTGTCCAACGGCTTAGCATGTTGCCTGATAAGTGTTGTATGATTACGGCAATGCTATTGGATTCTTTTCCCGGCTTGTACAGGAAATCTTTTTCCTCCAATTGTAGTAAGGCTTTTTCGCCAAGTTCTTTGTAGTACTTCAATCGGCGAATGGCCGTTTCCAGAAACTCACTCCCTGTAGAAGACATAGGTTGTTAACTAAAAAAATAAATTGTTGTTTGATTACTTACCATCCTCTGGCATCATCATCCCCTCTATTATCGGCTACTGCTTCGAAACGGCCATCCGGTAATACCTTAATGACTTCCGTACGGCCGATGGCGTTTCTTTTTTGAATAGAATAGCCCATTTTTTTTAGCGCTTCTATCGTACTATCCGGAAATCCTTTTTCAATATCCACTCTGTCGGGTAACCACTGGTGATGAAACTTGGGTTTATATACAGCCTCTTCCGTGCTTAGGTTAAAGTCAATAATATTTACTAATGTCTGAAAAATAGAAGTAGGGATAGTTGTGCCGCCGGGAGTGCCGGTTACAATAAAAGGTTTATTGTCCTTTAGCACAATAGTAGGCGTCATAGAACTAAGCATTCTTTTGCCAGGAACAATAGCATTGGCTTCGCCACCCACCGCACCATACATATTAGGAACACCGGGCTTTATACTGAAATCGTCCATTTCATTGTTTAGCAAAAAGCCTACATGACCTACAACGGTGCCGCTACCATAAGAGCCATTTAATGTAGTGGTAACAGCTACGGCATTTCCTTCTTTATCTATAATACTTAAGTGCGTGGTTTCTTCACTTTCTTTTATAAGAATACCCTGACCCGGCTTTATCTGTTCGCTATTACCTGCCTGAAGCGGGGTATAATTTTGCATGCGCTTTATAAGATAGTTGCTATCGGTAAGAGCAGTAACAGGTACTTTATAAAAATCCGCATCGCCCATATATTCTGCTCTGTCGGCGTAGGCTCTTCTTTCTGTTTCTATCATCAGTTGCACCGCTTGGAGGGAGTGAAAGCCCATTTTATCCAAAGCATAAGGCTCAGTCATTTTCATCATTTGGTGCAATAATATACCTCCGCTACTGGGCATGGGCATGCCAATAACACTGTGGCCTTTATAACTGAAGCGCTGCGGCGATCGCTCTTTGGCTACATAATTTTTTAAGTCATCTGTTGTGATAATACCGCCACCTCTTTTCATCTCCTCTACGATAAGCGCTGCGGTTTCGCCTTCATAAAATCCGGCAGCTCCATTTTTCTGGATTCGCTGTAATGTGTTGGCAAGATCTTTTTGTACTAATGTATCGCCTGCTTTCCAACCGGTAGTTTTTACAAATACAGGTTGTACCGTGTTATATTTTTTTAGTGTTTCCTGTAGGTTGTTCAGGCTATTGGCTTCCCGTTCACTAATGGCAAAACCGTTTTCCGCAAGTTCAATGGCGGGTTGTATTAAATCTTTAAAAGCAAGCTTCGCATATTTTGCAGAGGTAAATAATCCTGCAACGGTACCGGGTACGCCACTGGCTAGGTGCCCGTTCTGGCTTTTAGCAGTGCTTGCATTACCCGTACTATCAATATACATATCTCTGCTGGCCGTGGCAGGTGCCATCTCTCTGTAATCAATGGCAATATCTTTTCCTGTTGCCAAATGGGCCACAAGAAATCCACCGCCACCTAAATTGCCTGCGTTGGGATACACAACGGCGAGAGCTAGCTGTGTAGCAATAGCGGCATCAATAGCATTACCGCCTTTTTGTAAAATGAGCAAACCCACTTGACTTGCTAAGGGATGCGCGGAAACAACAGCTCCATTGGTAGCGACTACTTTTTTTTGAATGGTATAGGAGAAAGGTTGTAAAGAGTCAGTGCTGTTTTTTGTGGCGGTTTTGCAGCCATACAGGAGGAGAAGGGCGAGCAAGCCGCAGCAAAAAGTCTTCATTTATGTTAAAACATTTAACGAAAGGTAGGTAAATAGTTTTTAATAGCGGATAAGTTCGGCTTCCTTCACAACATATTTTATATTCGCCGAATAATTCTGCTACATGAAGAAGACGATTGTTTTTTTAACTTTTGTTGTTATCTCTTTTTGTCTAAATGCACAATCACCACAAAGCTGGTCTTCCGCAGAAATGTACCTGGCACTGCGCAAATTAAATGTAACGGGTGCTGTATTGTATGTAGCTGCTCATCCTGATGATGAGAACACACGGCTTATCACTTATTTTTCCAAAGAGAAGTTATATAGAACCGGTTATCTCTCTCTTACCCGAGGAGATGGCGGACAAAACCTGATAGGAGATGAACAGGGAGTTGAATTGGGTCTTATCCGTACACAGGAACTGTTGGCAGCAAGACGGATAGATGGGGGAGAGCAATTTTTTACAAGAGCCATTGACTTTGGCTACTCCAAAACACCCGAAGAAACTTTTTCGAAATGGAACAAGGAGAAAATTTTAAGTGATGTAGTTTGGGTGATTCGTCGTTTTCAACCGGATATTATTGTTACACGTTTTCCTGTGACCGGCGAAGGAGGACATGGTCATCATACGGCATCTGCGATACTGGCTAATGAAGCGTTTACAGCCGCCGCAGACGCAACAAAATTTCCTGAGCAACTACGCTATGTAAAAACCTGGCAAGCTAAAAGAATTTTGTTCAATAGCTTCAACTTTGGCGGTAATAATACAATTACCAATAATCAGTTTAAGATTGAAGTAGGAGGATACAATCCTTTATTGGGAAAAAGTTATGGAGAAATTGCGGCGGAGAGCCGCAGTCAGCATAAAAGTCAGGGTTTTGGTGTTCCTGCATCCCGAGGAGAAAGTTTTGATTACTTCAGTACTACCGGTGGTCAAGAACCGGTAAGTGATATCATGGACGGAGTAGATGTATCCTGGACAAGAGTACCGGGTGGAGCGATAGTAGCGAAGAAAGTGGAAGAGCTGATTGCTGCCTTTGATATACTGCAACCGGAAAAATCGGTGAAAGGACTGGTAGAGCTATACCAGCTTGTTACTAATTTGCCGGAAGGTAATTGGAAACAACAAAAGCTGGAGGAGATTCAAACCCTTATAGTGCAATGCAGTGGTTTATTTATAGATGTTACTACTACTGTGCCTTATGTGGTACAATCTGATTCTGTGCGGTTGAATTTTTCTTTTATCAATCGTGCCGGGGCTGATGTGATGTTGGATAAAGTAAAGCTGGATCATTTTGATTCTACAGTGGCAATAAAGCTGCAAAAAAATAAGAATCTTGTTTTTTACAAAACACTGCCCGTAACAGTACCTGTAACGCAGCCCTACTGGTTACAGCAGCAACAGCAGGAGGGCTATTTTACGGTGAATGATCAGCTGCTAATAGGGCGACCGGATATTGTACCGGCCTACACAGCTACGGTAGAAATAACGATTGCCGGACAAGTTTTTCATTACCCCGTTGCGGTAAAATATAAATATACATCTCCGGTAAGAGGAGAGCTCTACGAGCCGCTTACCGTGCTGCCTGCTGTAGAAGTCAATTTTGTAAAAGAAAATACGATTGTTCAAAATAATAAGGCGGCTCGGGCGCAGTTGCTTGTCAATGCTAACAAAGAAACAGACAGCCCTTATGAAATAGTAACGGCCTTTCCTACAACTAAATGGAAAGCAGATAAAAGTTCATTTACCTATACACCGGCGGCCAAAGCAACAACAAACTATAGCATCAATATCAATGCGCTGCAAAAAAACAGTGCTTCGGATCGACTCAGCGTACAATTGAAAAAGGGTAATGCGTTTGAAAAAGCCATACAGCGAAAAAAGATTGCTTACGAGCATATTCCGGATATTGTTTACTTCAAAGAAGCAGCTACTCAGCTTACTCAATTGGAGTTGAAAACAGAACATAAAACTATTGGATACATTACCGGTGCAGGAGATAAGGTGCCGGAAGCTTTAGCCCAAATGGGTTATCAGGTAGTACTATTATCCGATAAAGAACTTGCTACACATGATCTATCTCGGTTTGATGCTATTCTTACAGGCGTAAGAGCTTACAATACGCATGAGTGGATGAGTGATTATTATGATAAGCTAATGGAGTATGTAAAAAATGGCGGTAACCTAATTGTTCAGTATAATACCAATAGTAATGCAGGGCCATTACGTTTAAAGATCGGCCCCTATCCATTTACTATTTCTCGTACACGGGTAACGGATGAGCAGGCTGCCGTGACGTTTGTAAATCCTGCGCACCGCGTATTGAATTATCCGAATAAAATTACACAACAGGATTTTCAGGGTTGGGTGCAGGAAAGAAGTATTTATCATGCTGCCGGCTGGGATAAGACATATGAAACGGTTCTTTCAATGGGCGATCCGGGTGAAAAAGCTGATAGCGGAAGCCTGATAATAGGAAAGTATGGAAAAGGTTATTTTACCTATACAGGATTGGTTTTCTTTAGGGAGTTACCGGCAGGCGTACCGGGTGCTTACCGTTTATTGGCAAATCTTATTGCGTTGAATACAAAAAAAGCATTTTAAATGGCGGTAGAGAAGAAACCAAGCATCCGACGCGGTGAGATGGCTTTTTTATTTGCAATTGTTTTAGGGTTGGTCTTAGGTGTGTTAATAAAAAAAGTAAGACTAGGAATATTGTTGGGAGTGATTATTGGCGGAGCGATTGTTTTCATGGGGTGGGTGAGAACGAGAAAAAGATAATGGGATAAAAAATGATCTTTTTCTAAAATGGACAAAGAGAAAATTTTAGTTGTACCCTTTCTTGTAATTAAGCATCAATAAAGAATATACATTATGAAAGAAGAAAAGAAAGAAAAAGTACCGCTGTTCCGTAGCTGGACACAATGGTATGTATTTGTGCTAGTTCTTCTGGTGCTGATGATTGTATTCTTTTATTTGTTTACACAACGATTTTCATGAAGTCACTCGATTGGATTGTATTGGTCACTACGCTTGCCTGTATTATTACTTATGGTATATACAAGAGCCGTACTTCCCGCGATTTAGATGGCTACCTGCTATCCAATAGAAGCATGCCCTGGTGGTTGGTGTTGCTGAGTATAATGGGCACGCAGGCGAGTGCCGTTACTTTTTTAGCAGCACCGGGACAAGCCTATACTGATGGAATGCGGTTTGTGCAATATTATTTTGGATTGCCTTTGGCCGCTATTGTTATTTGCATCACCTTTATACCTGTATTCCGGCGAACGAAAATTTATACCGCTTACGAGTATTTGGAAAAGCGCTTTGATGGCAAAACACGTACACTCGCTTCTTTTCTTTTCTTATTGCAACGAGGACTTTCTACCGGCATCAGCATATTTGCTCCTTCTATTATCCTTTCTGTTTTATTAGGATGGAATATTTATCTCACCAATTTATTCATGGGAGGGTTACTGATTATTTACACGGTAACCGGAGGTGCTAAAGCAGTGGCTTATACGCAGCAGCTGCAATTGATTATCATTTTTGCGGCCATGTTCATTGCTGGCTATTATGTGGTGCATAACCTGCCGCAAAATATAGGCTTCACCGATGCGCTGGAAGTAGGAGGAAAACTAGGGAAGCTAAATGTAATAACCACGGGGATAAAAGATGGCTCGTTTGACTGGAATGATCGATACAATATTATTAATGGAATGATAGGCGGCTTCTTTCTATTGCTGTCCTATTTTGGAACGGATCAATCGCAGGTAGGAAGGTATCTTACGGCTAAAACAGATACAGAAAGTAAGCTGGGTATGCTGATGAATGGCATTGTAAAAATCCCTATGCAGTTTTTTATCTTACTGGTAGGGGTACTGGTGTTTGCTTTTTACCAATTTAACCAGGCGCCTGTTTTTTTTAACCAGCAGGAAATACAACGACTGGAAACATCTGCGTATAAAAATGAATGGACAGCATTAGAAAACAGAATGACAGAAGTGCAGGGACAAAAAGATGTTTTGCTATCCGACTACGCAAATGATAAATCGGAAGAGAAGCTAGTGGCGTTGCGTTCTCTACAATCTACTACTGATAGTGTGAGAAAAGAGGTGAAGTCACTTATAAAACTCAATAAGGGAGACGATAACGATACCAATTACATCTTTCTTCGGTTTGTTACCGATTATTTGCCGGTTGGTTTAGTGGGTTTATTAATCGCTATCATTTTTCTGGCATCCTGGGGTAGTATTGCGGCGGCCTTGCACTCATTAGCCTCCAGTACGATGATTGATTTTCATCGACGGCTTACCAAACGACCGGCTACAGATGAACAAGAGTATAAAACAACAAAGTTGTACACGTTGGGTTGGGGCGTTTTTTGTATGATAGTAGCCATGTTTGCTTCCAATATTGGGAATAGCTTAATTGAAGCCGTTAATATTTTAGGGTCGTTGTTTTATGGAACTATTCTGGGAATTTTCCTTGTTGCTTTTTATTGCAAAAGTATAAAAGGCACACAGGTCTTCTGCGCGGCTTTACTGACGGAGGTATTGGTGGTATTGCTTTTCTGGTTATCAGAAAATGGTTATATAGGCCTTGGCTTTTTATGGCTCAATGCCATAGGAGCGGGGGCTGTTGTCCTCTTTAGCTATTTGTTTAAAATGTTATTGAGCCGGCGATCGGTGTAAAGCAATACTTGTTGATAGATTATACAAATCGTTCGTATAGTTTCTCGTAGAGAGGAATGATATTTTGGATATCATATTGTTTAGCATAAGCAGCAGCTCTTTGCTTAAACTCTTCCAGTGTTGTAGGATCGCTTAAAATAGCAAAAGCATACTCTGTCATTTTTTGTATATCGCCAACGGGAGCCGTAAAACCGGTTTCCCCTTGTACATTTATTTCTTTTAACCCACCCGCATCGCTTGATACAACAGGTACGCCTGCTGCCATGGCTTCTAATGCGGCAAGGCCAAAGCTTTCATACTCGGAAGGCAGTAAGAAAATATCTGCAATGGCTAATATGTCTTCTATCTGATCCTGTTTGCCTACAAAGCGAATGTCGTCGCCAACACCTAGTTCCCGCCCAAGTTCCTCAGCTGTTTGTCTTTCCGGCCCATCACCTACAAAAAGCAGTTTGGAAGGAATGCGTTTATTTACTTCGTAAAAGATTTTTACAACATCCTGTACCCGCTTTAATTTCCGGAAATTGGAAGCATGTAAAAAAATACGTTGACCGGCCGGTGCAATCACTTTTCTAAAAGCATCAATCGGCTTGCGGGAAAAACGTTGTACGTCTACAAAGTTGTAAATCACTTCAATGTCTTTTTCTACCTTGAAATGTTTATACGTTTCTTCTCTTAAATTTTCCGATACGGCAGTAATGGCATCACTTTGATTAATGGAAAAAGTGACCACGGGTGCATAGGTTTTATCACGACCTACGAGTGTAATATCTGTACCGTGTAGCGTAGTGATAACGGGTATGTGTTTGCCAGACTGCTCCAGGATTTTTTTGGCCGTATAAGCAGCGGAGGCATGCGGAATGGCATAATGTACATGTAAGAGATCCAAATCGTTGTTGCGAATCACATCTACCATCGTGCTGGCCAATGCCGTTTCATAAGGAGGGAAATCAAAAAGAGGATACGTGGGTACCTGAACTTCATGATAAAAAATATTGGGAATAAACCCGGTTAATCTAACGGGTTGCTGGTAAGTAATGAAATGAATCTGATGTCCTTTTTGTGCTAATGCTTTACCTAATTCGGTTGCCAATACACCGCTTCCACCAAATGTGGGATAGCAAACAATGCCTATTCTCATAATTTTTAAGCGCCTGATGACGGCTCTAAGTTAACAGTTTTGTTGCTGGAAGGTTTATCTGTATGCGTTAAATCTTTATATTCACTATTCAATTTTTTATATTACTGATGAAGAACTTTTTTCTTTTTGTAAGTCTTTTTGTCGTTATAGGAGCAAAAGGGCAGCAACAGGATGTTGTAATGCTTAAAAAAATAGCCGATGAGATTTTAAGCAATAGCAATGCATGGGATAATCTACATCATTTAACAAAAAAAATAGGACCTCGACTGGCGGGCTCTCCGGGCATGGTGAAGTCAGAAGCCTGGGGTAAGCAAATGCTGGAGCAGGCCGGTGCGGATAGGACCTGGCTGCAAGAATGTCTCGTGCCGCATTGGGTAAGAGGGGGTAAAGATGAAGCTACTATGACGGGTGGTGATGGCCGCACGAAAAAACTCGATGTAATTGCTCTAGGCAATTCCAAAGGTTCTGGTGCAAAAGGAGTAAAAGCTGCCGTAATAGAAGTCGTTTCTTTTGATGATTTGGAAAAAAAGAAGGAAGAGGTAAAAGGCAAAATCGTTTTTTATAATTATAAATTCAATCCCACATTTGTCAACACTTTTCAAGCCTATAGTGATGCTTCTAAATATCGCGGGCAAGGTCCGTCGCAAGCGGCCAAGCATGGTGCTGTAGGTGTGATTGTACGCAGCATGAGCCACAGTACCGATAATCATCCGCATACCGGAGGTACTCGCTATGATTCTGCTTATCCTATGATTCCGGCTGTGGCTATAGGACTTAGAGATGCTGATTTTTTAAGCGAAGCGTTGAAAAAGAATAGAGCTACTGTACAGTTAAAGACACATGGCTATTTTCTGCCGGATGCCATTGGCAATAATATTATTGGTGAACTAAAAGGAAGTGAGCATCCCGAAAAAATTATTACCGTAGGCGGCCACTTAGATAGTTGGGATAATTGTGAAGGTGCTCATGATGACGGATCGGGTTGTGTACAAACTATAGAGATACTGAGAGCGTTTAGAGCAATAGGTTACCAACCCAGGCATACTATTCGGTTTGTTTTATTTGCTAATGAAGAAAATGGATTACGAGGCGGGCTTAAATATGCAGAGGAAGCAAAAGAAAAAAAAGAACAACATGTTTTTGCGTTAGAAAGTGATGCAGGCGGCTTTACACCTCGTGGTTTTGGATTTACAGCAACGGATGAACAGTTTCAAAAAATTCAACAATGGCAAGCTTTACTAGCCCCTTATGGTGCAGGCGAACTAGTAAGAGGTGGCGGCGGTGCAGATATTAATCCTTTAAATAGAAGTTTGGGCACACCTGTAGCCGGTTTGATACCGGATTCTCAACGTTATTTTGATATACACCATGCCCGGTCGGATGTATTTGAAGCTGTCAATAAAAGAGAATTAGATTTGGGCGCTGTAAATATGGCGGCCTTGCTTTACTTAGTAGATCGACATGGGTTATAATAAAACAACCACCATGAGAATTATTTTGCTCCTCCTTTTTAGTTGCAGTGTTTTTACGGCAACGAGTCAGCGTACACAAAAACCGCCTTTGCATGGTAAACACTGGATGGCTATTACCGGTAAGCCCCTGGCGGCTACGGCAGGCGCAATGATATTTTCTAAAGGAGGCAATGCGATAGATGCAGCTTGTGCTATGCTTGCTGCTACTTGTACCATGTGGGATGTGTTGAGCTGGGGCGGAGAAACACAAGCCTTGATTTATAATCCTAAAACAGGAAAAACAATTGCTATCAATGCCTTGGGTGTAGCGCCTACTGGGGCAACGCCTGCTTTCTTTAAAAGCAAAGGCTATAATTTTCCACCGGAGTACGGTCCCTTAGCGGCTGTAACACCCGGCACGCCTGGCGGTTTATGTTTGATGCTGGCCAATTATGGAAAGCTTAGCCTGAAAGAAGTACTGGCACCCGCTATGGAAATGGCAGCAGGTTATCCCATAGATGCACAAACAGCCAATAGCATAGAAAGAGGTAAAGAGAGAATCAAACAATGGCCTTATAGTAAGGATGTTTTTTTACCTCATATAGGAGCCGCAAGAGAAGCTCCTGCGGCTGGAGAAATTTTTGTTCAAAAAGATTTGTTGGCCACGCTTACTAAAATGGTGGAAGCAGAACAAGAAGCGTTGAAGAAAAAGAAAAGTCGCAAAGAGGCGATTATGGCCGCATACGATCGTTTTTATAAAGGAGATATAGCTCGGGAATTTGTAAGAGGAAGCGCAGAGCAGGGCGGGTTGATTACGATGGAAGATTTTGCCAACTGGAAACCAATAGAAGAAGAACCACTCGCTGTAAATTATAAAGGTATTGATGTATACAAATTACAAACCTGGACGCAAGGGCCTTCTTTATTACAAAGCCTGAATCTGTTGGAAAATTTTGATTTGAAAAAAATGGGCTATAATTCACCCGCCTATATCAATACGGTTTACCAGGCGATGAGTCTTGCTTTTGCTGATCGTGATTTTTATTATGGCGATCCTTACTTTACACAACCACCTATCAACGGATTATTAAGTAAGCCCTATGCAAAAGAAAGAGCCAGGTTGATTAATCAGGAAAGAAATGAAACCAATATACTCCCCGGTGATCCCTATCCTTTTGAAGGGAAAATAAATCCTTTTACAAAATTATTGCAGCAACGGGCGTTACTGACAGATACTAGCGGCGGTAAGAAGATCGATGATTTTGTTCCTAAGCACGATGCTGTAGTTGCTTCGGGTGTGTATAATGATTGGGCTGCTATGGGTAATGAAGACAGCTTGTACAATGATCGCTTATGGAGGGGTACTACAAGTATACAGGCTGCTGATGAAGAAGGATGGGTGGTTTCCATAACGCCAAGTGGCGGGTGGTTGCCGGCTTGTATTGCCGGTAATACGGGTGTGGGTATGAGTCAGCGTATGCAAAGCTTTGTATTAGATTCTATACTTTGTCCGTTTAATGTGGTAGCGCCGGGCAAGCGCCCACGAGTAACACTCACGCCTTCGCTGGCTCTAAAAGAAGGAAAGCCTTATTTGTCTTTTGCTGTACAGGGTGGCGATACACAGGAGCAAAATCTCTTACAGTTTTTTTTGAATGTAGTCGAATTTGGTATGACGGCACAGGAAGCTGCTGAAGCCGCCAATATTAATTCCAATCAACTATGGCTTTCATTGGGAGGAACAAAATATGAAGACAGGCAACCACGACCCGGAAGCTTATTGATCGACCGCAATACACCGGAAGCAGTAAAAACAAAATTGACGGCGATGGGCTATCAACTAAGTTTTGGTACTCGTACCAGCGGACCTATTAATGCTATTTATTTCGATCGTCAACACAAAACATTCTGGGGCGGTAGTAGCAATAATGGTGAAGATTATGGCATAGGCTGGTAAAAGTTTATAGATATTTCAATCGTTCTTCTTCAATATCCAGCCGGAATAAATGTTTGCGTATATAATCCTCTTCTACGTCAATATCTTTATTCCATTCGTGTAGCCAGTCTCGTTGTTTATTAATAATATCCAGCATTATCTCTTTCCCGTTGGGAATACTGCTCAGTAAATGGGTGCCTTCTTCATCTTTGCTCCACTTTTCTTCTATCTTTTCAATAACTGATTTGAGTGTTATATTAGTACTATAGGCTTCACGTATATAGGTTTTAGTTTCCTTGTGAAGTCTTTTTTGCAGGTGATGATAGTGCGATTCATCGGGTAGCTTTTCATCGTCTCGCAGGATATTTATTTTTTTGATAAAATAAGGTAATGTTAATCCCTGTAGTATGAGTGTAACAAGGATGACAATAAAGGTGATGAAAAGGATCAGGTTACGTTGTGGGAAAGGAGAGCCGTCTTTCAAATACAAAGGAATAGATAACGCGGCAGCAAGTGATACCACGCCTCGCATGCCGGCCCACCCAAGCAGGAAAGGCGCTTTTAATCCCGGATGTCGGTCGTCGGCTACTTTAATAAAGCGACGAGCAATTAAAGTGATCACTACAGCGCCATAAGCAGCAAAAATTCTGCTTACAATCAATACAGCGGTTATCAATAAGGCGTAGCTTATTGCCATGTTCATACTTACGCCTTCCAGCCCTTCAATAATTTGCGGAAGATCCAATCCTATTAAAATAAATACAAGCCCGTTGAGTATAAAGCAAAGACTTTCCCATACTGAATACGCTTTAATGCGACTACTGTTAGTTAAAAACTTATACTTCCTATTGGCCAAAAATAAACCTCCTACCACTACGGCCATTACACCGGAGCTATGCGCCGCTTCTGCAGCGATATACATGAAATAAGGGGCCAGCAGTGTAAGGCAAATGTCCATTTCTGTACTGGTAGGTAACCAGCGATGGGCTTTATAGAAAATAAAAGCAACAAGCAAGCCTATGCCGATACCGGCAGCAATCGTCCAGGCAAAGCCCACGATAGCATCCTGCCAGATAAACTGACCTGTAGCAATAGCGATTAGCGCAAAGCGAAAAACAATAAGTGAAGAAGCATCATTAAATAAACTTTCGCCTTCTATAATCGACTTAAAGCGGGTAGGTACTTTTACAAATTTCATGATAGCGCCAGCACTTACGGCATCAGGTGGAGAAACAACGCCTCCCAATAAAAAACCAAGGGCCAATGAAAAGCCCGGAATGAAATGATTAGCAACAAAGGCTACGATTGTGGCTGTAAGCAATACCACAATGAAAGCAAAGCTGCTGATGATACGCCGCCATTTCCACAACTCTTTCCAAGAGATGCTCCACGCAGCTTCGTATAATAAAGGCGGTAGGAAAATAATGAAAATCAATTCGGGGTCAATTCTTATGTGGGGAATGCCGGGAATAAAACACAGCAGTAAGCCGCCTATCACCAGTAAGATGGGATAGGCTACTTTTATTTTCTCAGCTACCAGTATGAGCAAGATAATAAGTACAATAATTCCCAGATAAAAAGGAAAAAGATGAATGATGTCTTCCATAAACTATACAGTTGGCTTTGCGACAGTAATTTAAAGGAAAGGGAAAAAAGGATAAAAAATATTTTTCCTTAGGAGGCTAAAAGAGAAAACTAGGTAAGTAAAGTTGCTTAGGGAAATTTTCTTTTACAGCAGCTATTTTTGGCCAAACGGTCTACCTTTAAAAAAAGAAAAACATATGCAAAAGCCGGTGAGCGTGGATAGTTATATAAAAACATTTCCGAAAGAGATACAAGCGCTGCTGCGCTCCGTTCGAGAAACTATACAGAAAGCCGCTCCGGATGCCGTGGAATCTATTAGCTATGCCATGCCCGCTTATTCTTTTTTAGGAAAGCCGCTTGTCTATTTTGCCGGTTATCAATATCATATCGGGTTATATGCAACACCGTCGGGTCATGTTGCATTTGCTACGGAATTGTCAAAGTATAAGCAGGGAAAAGGATCCGTGCAATTTCCTATAGCCGAACCGTTGCCGCTTGGGCTTATTAGCCGCATGGTGAAATTCCGGCTCAAAGAGGAAAAAGAAAAAAATGCAGTGGCGAAGCGCTCCACAAAAAGCAAAGCCAAAAAGGAAAAATAAATTAATATTCATCTGGCTCAATGTGTACGGAAACATGACCCAACTGAGGCAGCTCTTGCCGCAACTTATCTTCTAAGAGATGAGCGATCGTATGTCCTTCTTTTACGGTCAATGTGCTTCGTACAATAGCATGAAGGTCCAGGTGATAACTAAGACCTGCTTTACGGATATAACATTTTTCTGTTCCTTCTATACCTTGTACGGTTACGGCAATCTGTCTGATTTGATGAATGAGTTCACTATACCTGTTTTCATCCATGACCTCAGCAAGGGCTGGACGAAAGATGCGATAACTATTATATACAATCACAGCGGCGGCTACCAGCGCTGCCCAGTCGTCTGCCGTTTCATACCCTTTACCCATTACAAGGGCAATACTTATACCTAAGAAGGCGGCAATAGAAGTAAAGGCATCACTGCGATGATGCCAGGCTTCTGCCTGCAAGGCGGTACTTTGCACTTCTTTACTTTTCTTTAATACTAAACGATAGGCTATTTCTTTCCAAAGAATAATAGCACCTAATACCAAAAGTGTCCAGGGTGCGGGTGCTTCATGTGGCGTATGGATAAGACGAATACTTTCTGTAGCAATATAAAGAGCAGAGAAAATCAAAATGGCGGTAACAACAAAAGTGATGAGAGGCTCAATCTTACCATGACCATAAGGATGGTTTTTATCAGCGGGTTTTGCGGCATAGCGAATACCCAATAAAATCAGGAAAGAAGAAAAAATATCCGTCACTGATTCAATTGCATCTGCAATTAGTGCATGTGAATTGCCAAAAAAACCTGCGAGCCCTTTAATGCCTGCCAATACCGCATTGCCGCCAACACTTAACCAGGTAGTGCGTATGGCTTTTTGCTCGTTTGTCATGCAGTGTTTCTATCGAGTGTTGTGAATGATTGTACAAAGTAACAAAAAGAAGAAGTATAAGAAGCATTTACTTTCTGCAATAAGCAATAATAAAACGTTTAATAGATGTGTTGAAAATGCAGGATACTATTTTTAATAGAAGGAGTAATTAATAGTGTATTTAGGCCGGTTACGCGTAAGAAGTAAGTATCTTTGGTGTAATCAGTATTCAATTAGTAAACTACTAAATATTTTGTACATGAAATTAAGAATTGAGTCGCCGGGACATAGATTGAGTCCGTCATTAAAAGAGTTTATAAAAGCAAAACTGGGGAATCTTGATAAGTATTACAAGGATTTACAGGAAGTAGAAGCTACTTTATTGAATGAAGTAAGAGGAAGTAAGGAGGTAGTAGTATGTACGTTGAATATGCGGGTGCCGGGTAAAGATGAATATGTAAAAGCGCAATCTTTCATCTTTGAAGACGCTGTGCTAAAAGCAACAGAAGCGGCTAAACGTCGCTTGCGTATTCGTAAAACACAATTGGCTAAAGCTCGTAAAAGCAAAACACCCAATAGAAAAGTGATCGCTAAGAAAAAAGCGTAATTGTAAAAAGTGTCGATAATGACAAGAAGGTATTGCTACGCAAGTAGTAGTACCTTTTTTTATAGGTAAAAAATCTAATGAGGAATATTCGGTTGGTATTTACGCAGTGTAATGTTCTTTGATAAGAAAAAAATGAATACCCGGTACAAGGCATAAGAAGAATAAAAAAATAAAAAAGTACAGCAGTAAACCCCACTTTGTGGTATTGATATTGATAAAAAGGCAGAATATATTTGTGGATACATTGAAAAGCGGTATCTCTTCTTTCTCTATAATTAGAATAATTGCTTTTCTGTTATTTTATATGATTTATAGTATATCACCTTTTTAATAATAATTCCTAATACTAAATTGAAATCATGAAAAAACTATTCCTCCCTATTGCTTTATTGATGCTTGGTTTTGTTGTTGTGCAATGTAGTAAAGAAGGGCCTGCCGGCCCTCAGGGCGATGAAGGGCCTGCCGGTCCTACTGGTCCCCGAGGTAATGTTGGCGCAACCGGTACAGCCAATGTAATTTATGGTACATGGGCAAGCTTTCAGCAAGCGGAACGAGATACGACTATAGATGGTACTAATTTGAAGGTTAATCATATTGCCGCTAGTCAACAACTAACGCAAGGAATCATTGATAATGGTATTGTGTTGATGTATATGAGATTTGGTGCTACTGTTTTTCCATTACCCTATACAAGCCGTGCGGGATCTAGGCCCAATACGGTTAGTTTTGTTCCCCGGCCGGGTAGGATTTTTGTTACTCGATTTACGCATGACAATGCGACTCCCTACTTGGGCTTTGGTAGCGTACAGTTCCGGTATGTACTGGTTCCTGGTGGCGTAGCCGGTGGTAGGTTTGCTGATGGCGAAAAAAGGGCAGAACTAAATGGAGAAATTTATACAGAGACAGAACTAAAATACATGCCTTATGAGCAGGTATGCAGTTTGCTGGGTGTTACTCCATAATAAAATAATTCGTTTTCCTAAAAGCGGTTACTTAAAAGTAGCCGCTTTTTTATTGGTAGCTAATAGTGATTTGTTTAAAACTTTCCTTATCACTTCAATTTTTCAGCAGAAACTTTCTATACATCCATGCGCCACACTTCTTGAATTTTATTTTCTTTTTTTATGCCTGTTTGTTTCACAACACGCTGCTTAGTCTTACAGTTTGATCGCTATTTAGTATTCAACTCAACTACCTGAATCCCGGTATTTTTAGTAATTATTTTTCATCATTTTTTTGGATAGTGGTGCTATAACGCAAGTATCATCTTTGATGTAGTATCAGGTTATGATAAACTCAACACCTTATTTAGGTACAATAAGGGTTGAAAATAGCAACCAATAAACTTTTTATATGACGAAGAAACTTTTAACAGCTGCGACTATTTTGTTAAGTACTTTTTTTATGGGTCGTGCTCAACTGGGCGTGCAGGCAGGCGCTATGGCTGTGCCGGGGGAGGCATATCCTTCTACCGTAAACCTGGCCGGCGAGCGCCTAGGGGGTATGCTAAGCTACACAGCAGGACTTTTTTATGAATACCGCATCAATAAGAATTTAGTAGTACGTCCGGAGCTTAACTGGCTGCATAAGCGCTGGGGAGAAGAGCATATTGATGATGTGATTGAAGAAACACTGGACAGAGTAATGGGTATTAACTATCTCGAAGTTCCTTTGCAACTACTCTATGCACCTGCAGCGGACAAAGGTATTCTGCTGGGAGGCGGTCCGGCCATTCTTTTTGGCATGAATGGTAAGATGAAAACAAAAAGTTCTGTAGGTACAAGCACCAGCGAAGCCTATAAGTTTAATCAAACAGATGGAGAAAAAGCGTTAACGATTGGTGTTAATTTATTGCTGGGTTACCGGTTTAATAAAATTCATCTTACGCTTAACTATAACAGAGGGCTTACCAATAAGGGTGAGCATACAAGCAATGCTTTTAAGGATTATGGCAACGAGTCGCATATAGCATTGCGGGTGGGCTACCATTTCCTAAAAGGAGGTAAAAAGTAAGCGACTAGTGCTTTGTAGCTATATAGTCTTCAAGACGTAGGGTATTTCGGGCTGGACAGCCCGAAATATTTTTTTGTTAGCTGTCGCTTGCCGTGAGTTATTTGTGTAAGAGTCAGATAAGCCATCAGTTTTTCTCTAAACAAATGACGAAGTAATTTTTTGAGTCTACTTCATCGTTATTTATAATTCGCAATCTTGATTAATTCCTTGACGTCAAGAATAATAATTTTTCTTCCCTTAGTGGATAGAATACCTTTTTCTTTAAACTCGCCAAGGAGTCGTACTACATTCTCTCGCACCGTTCCTACCAGGCTTGCCAGATCATCCCGGCTCATATTAATTTCAACCCCTTCTCCCGGCTCTTCCTTTTTCTTATACTTTTCTCGTAAAATAATAAGTTGAAGCGCCAGCCGTTCGCGAACAGATTTTTGTGTAAACAAAGAAAGGCCATTGATCAATACAGCAAATTCATGACTTAGTGTTTTCAATAAGCGTTTGCTGATACTCGCCGATTGCTCAAGCGCCTGTAAAAAATCTTCCTTGGGGATAAAAGCAATCGTACTTTCCTCCAGCGTAGCAGCGGAGTCGGGGTAGCGGTCTTCTGCCAATATAGCGTGATAACCTATTAGCTCTCCATTATTGGCTACATAAATGATATGCTCTTTTCCTTGTGGGTCACGTTTATATTTTTTTACTTTCCCTTCTATAATATAAAAAATACCGCTGGGAGCACTCCCTTCCCGAAAAAGGGTTTCTCCTTTTGCATAACGTTGTTCGGTCTGGTGTGCCGTTAGTAAAGCAAGCTCTTCGGCAGGCAAATCCTGAAAAAGGGAATGTGTTTTAAAGCCCCATTTCTCTATCGGAAAAATATCCCGGATACTCATAGCCAAAATTAGCCCTTTAAATTGTGATAAAAGTCAATTACCGAAGTGATAAGATTAACCGTAGCCCGTTGATACAAAAACTACCTTTGCGCCATGCAAATGAAGAATGTAAGCCCCGGTGATTTTTATTTTACACAAGATCATGAATGGATCGTTTTTAGCGGTACTATCGCTCATATAGGTGTGTGTGGGTTTAAACTGACAGGCTTTAAAGAGATTAAAAAAATTCGATTTCATAAAGCAACGGGGTTAAAAAAGAAAGGAGATCTGCTGGCAACCATTTCTTGTAAAGAGTATCAAGTAGATGTCCACATGCCGGTGGATGGAAAAATAATGCAGTTGAATCATTCTTTTACGGAGGAGCAGTATGCTCTTTTACTGCAAAATCCGGAAGGTGCCGGTTGGTTAGCCCGTATTGCACCTACACAACCGTATGATCGGGCTGATTTATTACTTGCAAAAGAATACCAGTTGAATGGTAAAAGTAAATATGCCAAATCGTAATGTACTGCCCGTAGAGGCGATAGATCCTTTTTTGTCGGATGAGGTTTTCGATCAGCTTTATCCTGCGAGTGCACAGGCTTTATCCAAAAGACACTGGACGCCCTTGCAGGTAGCGAAGGTGGCTGCACAGTTCCTGGCAGTAGATCCTGCTGCCCGTATCCTTGATATAGGAAGTGGCACCGGCAAGTTCTGTCTCGCCGCTGCTCATTTTCAGCCGGAAGCTTATTTTTTTGGTGTAGAGCAACGCAGCCATTTAGTAGAGCAGGCCAATCAGTTAAAGCAAGTACTGGGATTGACCAATGTTCGTTTTATTCATGGCAATTTTACACAGCTCGACTTCACTCAGTTCGATCATTTTTATTTCTATAACGCGTTCTATGAAAATTTACCTGGCACACAGAAAATCGATCGCCAGTTGGATTATACGGAAGAGTTGTATGCTTATTATAATCACTATCTCTATCGCTTGCTGGATCGAAAACCCGTCGGTACGAGATTAGTCACCTTTCATAGCCTGGAAGAGGAAATACCACCGGGGTATCACGTGGTGAATGCGCAACAGCGGGATTTACTTAAATGCTGGATCAAGGTATGATGTTCCGACCTAAGTTATTGGATACACTAAAAACCTATAACAGGGAACAGTTAGGTAAAGATTTGATGGCGGGTTTTGTAGTAGGTATTGTTGCCTTACCGCTGGCGATTGCTTTTGCTATTGCGTCGGGTGTCTCTCCGGAAAAAGGGCTGTTCACTGCTGTAATTGCCGGTTTTATTATTTCAGCCTTTGGAGGTAGCCGTGTACAAATTGGCGGCCCTACGGGAGCTTTTATTGTTGTGGTATATGGCATTGTTCAGACGTATGGAATCAATGGATTGATCATTGCTACTTTCATGGCGGGCATCTTGCTTATTCTATTAGGGCTGGCCCGCTTGGGAACGGTGATTCAATACATCCCTTATCCATTAATTGTAGGTTTTACAAGCGGGATTGCGCTTATTATTTTTTCTTCTCAGGTAAAAGATTTCTTTGGGTTAGCGATTCCCGCACTACCTTCTGATTTTATTGGGCAATGGCAAACCTACTTTACCGCTTTTACCGGCATTAATTTATACGCGGTGCTGATAGCCCTTGCTACGCTGCTGCTGGTGATTGCCTGGCCCCGAGTTACCCGTAAGATACCGGGATCGCTTGTTGCGATTGTATTGACTACACTCGCGGTGCAATGGATGCAGCTTCCTGTAGAAACTATCGGAACAAAGTTTGGAGAAATACCTTCTACATTACCTACACCTTCTTTACCTGCGATTGATTTTGCCACGATTAAAAATCTGGTGCAGCCTGCTGTTACGATTGCATTGCTGGGTGGTATAGAGTCGTTACTTTCTGCTGTTATTGCTGATGGTATGATAGGAGGTAAGCATCGTTCTAATACGGAGTTGATAGCCCAGGGAACCGGTAATATTTTTTCTGCCTTATTTGGAGGCATTCCTGCTACCGGTGCTATTGCCCGTACCGCTACTAATATAAAAAATGGAGGCCGCACGCCTGTGGCCGGTATTGTGCATGCTTTGGTATTGCTGGTGATCCTGCTTTTTATTGGTCAATGGGCAGCGCTTATCCCTATGGCAACACTTGCCGGCATTCTGGTAGTAGTAGCGTACAATATGAGTGAATGGAAAAATTTTGTTTCGTTGTTAAAAGGCCCGCGCGGTGATGTAGCTGTGTTATTGATTACTTTTTTATTAACGGTGCTGGTGGATATTACAGTGGCGATAGAAGTAGGAATGTTGCTAGCCGTATTATTGTTTATGCGGTCGATGATAAAATTTACGGCAGTGAGTACGACACATCAACCCGCTACTATTCACGCAGCAGATCATACGGAAATAACAGAGAACGATCTTCCTGTTGGCGTCACGGTATTTGCCATTACCGGACCCCTGTTTTTTGGCGCAGCCTATAAGTTTAAAGAAGCCATGCGACTTATTGAAGCGCCTCCCCGGGTGTTGATTCTGCGCATGGGACAAGTCCCTGTTATAGATGCCACCGGCATAAAAACCATTGCAGATGTGCATAAGGAAGTAAAGCAAAGAGGCACCCGCCTTATTTTAAGTGAAGTGTGTAGTGAGCAGGTGTTGCAGGAACTCCGCACAGCCCGCTTATTATTTGCAATTGGCAAGGCCAATGTTACTACCAGCTTTAATAGTGCTGTTGAAAGAAGTAAA
>CAZPPM010000034.1:0-26516 GCA_964588445.1 uncultured Citrobacter sp. | reverse complement strand
CGTTATGGAATTTTTCAAAAATGCTATAGTATTGGTTGCCCTTCGTACTATCATAGTTAAAGTTCACATTCGTTTGACGGTGACAGTTAACGCACCATCCCATGCTTAACTCAGAAGCCTGATGCACTACATCCATTCCTGTAATATCACCGTGACAAGTCTGGCATTGTACATTGCCTACTCTTACGTGTTGTGAGTGGTTGAAGTAAACGTGGTCAGGCATGTTGTGGATACGTATCCACTCAATTGGTTTTGACATACTGGGATCCCATGCATTAGGGTTCTTAGGATCAAAGCCGGCATAGCTGTGCAGTTTGGCAATCTCTGCTGTACCATTTACTTCTTCACCTTGGCTATTAAACAAGGCAGGGCCTGTATATTCAGTAACTGTTTTATGACAGTTCATACACACATTCACAGAAGGAATAGAAGCCGTTTTACCTTCCCAGGCATTGCCGTGACAGTATAAACAGTTGATTTGGTTTATGCCAGCGTGTACTTTGTGCGAATAAAATATTGGTTGCTCAGGCGCATAATCTTTCTGACGCTGCAAGCCGATAGCCGCTGTAGATAAGAAATAGCCACCTACTACAAAGAAGACAATCGCTACTAGTGCGATATACACCTTGTTACGATAAAAAGGAACCGGCTCTGGACGCTCAATACCTGATGCATCATCTGACATTTTTTTCAGGTTGCTATTTACCTGCATCAATATCAAAGCGATGATGGCCAGTATCAGGGAGATTACGCCAAAAATTACAGCATTTTGGTTGCCACCTTTTGTCTCAGCCACTTGGCCATCCCCACCCTTTTCTTTCGGTTTCCAGTCATTAATATACTTTACAATAGCTTCTACTTCGGCTAACGTAAAATCTGGAAAAGCTGTCATTACCGAGCCATACTTGGCTTTTAAGCCCGTAGTATAGGCATCTTTAGCCATATAGGCTGCGGGGTTTTGAATCCACTTCAACAGATCATTATGATCCGCCCAGGTATGCCTGTCTTCCAGGCCCACCAGATTGGGGTAAGCACCTTCTACACCCAATATGTGACAGCTTGCACACTTGCTATTGTATATGGCTTTGCCGTCCTGTGCCAGCACAGGCTGGATAAAAGAAAGGCTGCTTATTAAAAGGACTAAAATTATCCGTATGGAGGCCGTTGGTTTACCTGAAATCATAGACGCAATTGATCTGAAAATGTGGATAAATAGCTCTAACCGGGTGCAAAAATAAGCCACGAAAGCTACAATTTACCATTGATTTTAAAAAATTTTTAACCCGCTACCAGCTTGCATTTCAGAGGATTTATGCTATTTTTTTGCTTCCTTCATTTTTTAATTGTCATAAAAACGTAATCCCCTTTCCAAATCTCTTTGCAGTTTTATCTTCATCTTTTCCTGATTTTTGCTGTTCTGATTTTTTGATACCCTCTATATAAAATCGCTCATGTTTGATCGCTTACAACAAAAATGGAAAGTAAATGGCTGGCAGTTCTTTCTGATACTTTGCACATTTGCCCTTGGTGGGAGCTTAGCCGGTTTTGCCGCCAAGCAAGCCATGTCTATTTTCCCGCTGGAAAAAGGAGCTCTATGGATAGTTATTTACATAATTGTCGTAACCATCATCTGGCCTTTTTCTGTTTTGCTGATTAGCATCTTTTTTGGCCAGTTTCGGTTTTTCACTTCTTACCTGAGAAAGATGGGGGAACGCATGAAATTAGTTCGGAAAAAGCCTGAATAGTATTGATAATCAATTCTTTTGTTCAATAAAATGGGCAGCCGCTATATAGCCAAAAGAGGCCCATTGCTGCGTAGCGATTGCTTTTTCAAAATAGTGTTTTGCCTGTTTGGCAAAGCCCTTCCAGTGGCAATAATACCCCAGCCCAAAATAAGTGGTGGCCGAACTGAGCTGCGTACCTCCCGTGGCAAAACCTGCCGCATACTTTTCCACAGCCGCTGGGGTAGCCGGCTTCTCATAGGTATATAACAATAGCAGCCGCCGGTAGTCGGTATTTTCAATCAAGGGCGCTGCCGTATCGATGGTTTTATAAAGGCTTTCCGCTACTGCCAGTTTGTTTTGCGCCAGCAAGGCCAGGTTGAGCCAGTTGGTCGTAGCCACATACATATCATTATTGGTAGCTACTTTCAGGCATTCCCACAATGCTTCTTCTGCCGCCGCATAGTCTCTTTGTAAAAAATAAGCCAGCCCCAGGTGATACCATATATTAGATTGCAGTGTGCTGGTAGGAATGTTTTGTGCATTGGGCAAGCCATCGGGCTCTATTTCATCAGGTTTACCTTTTACTAGTTCCGTTGCCTTTGTAAAATCTACAATGGCTTTATCCAGGCAGCGTAGTGTGAGATAGCGATGCCCCCGGTGACGATACATACGTGCATCTTGTGGATGTAAGGCTATCCCTTGTGTAAACACATCAATCGCCTCCAGGTATTCCCCAAGATAGGCAAGTCTTCTTCCATACCAAATCAGCTTATCCGCATTAGCCGTGTCCTTTTCATACTCACTACGGGCTTGCTGCAATTTTTGTGCGTAGGTTGTTTTTGTCTGTTCTGTAAATGTAGGTGCAACAACCTCGACACAAGACTGTGCAACAATATACTTGCTTATAACAAAGAGTACTAAAAAGACAACAGCTCTTATCATTTTTCCAAGTTACAACCTTTCTCTCTTGTAGCTATAAAGAGCTGCCTTATCTTTAGCCGGTGAAAAAAATTATCATTTTTGCCTCCGGTGCCGGCTCCAATGCACAGAAAATAATTGACCATTTTAAAACAAACCCTAGTGCTACAGTAAGTCTGATAGTATGTAATAAACCTCAAGCCGGTGTAGTGGCTATTGCCGATAAAGAAAATATCCCCGTCCTGCTTATTGAAAAAGAACAGTTCTTTCGGGGAGACGGATATGTACCTCAGTTAAAAGCCGTGGAAGCTGATTTATTGGTTCTCGCCGGTTTTTTATGGAAAATCCCCGGTAGCATTATTCAGGCTTTCCCGCAACAAATCATCAATATTCATCCGGCTTTGTTGCCTAACTATGGCGGAAAGGGGATGTATGGAAAATTTGTACACGAAGCCGTTATTGCAGCAGGAGATAAAGAAAGCGGTATTACCATTCATTATGTAGATGAAAAATATGATCACGGTGATACGATAGCGCAGGCCACCTGCCCGGTGTATGCAGAAGATACGTCCGAGACATTGGCCAGCCGTATTCATCAACTCGAGCATGTGCATTTTCCCAAAACAATTGAGCGATTGTTGAGCAAAAAATGAATGTGCTTTCGTAAACTTGTAGGATTCTTTACTATTTCATTCAAATTCAATTTTTATGCGCGTCAAGTTCTTTTCCTTGTTAATTACCTGTTTCATTGTAGCCGTTAGCTTTTCTCAGCCTTTACTTACAGAAGTCAATCCGGCCACAGCAGGAATGTCAACAGAACGACTGAACCGTATTGATGGATTACTACAAGAGTATATTCAAAAAAAATTCATTGGCGGCGGCGCTGCCATCGTTGTCAAAGATGGAAAAATAGTTTACCACAAAGCATTTGGTCATAATGAAAACGACACTAAAACGCCCTTAAAAAGAGACGCTATCTTTCGTATTGCTTCACAAACAAAAGCCATCACCAGTGTAGCGATTATGATGTTGTACGAAGAAGGAAAGCTGATGCTGGATGATGCGGTTGCAAAATACATTCCCGAATTTAAAAACACACCCGTATTGGATAAATACAATGCGGCAGATACTACGTATACTACTGTGAAAGCAAACCGCCCTATTACCATTCGTGATTTGCTCACACACACTTCCGGCCTCGGCTATGCCCAAATAGGATCACCGGAGGCCGTGGCTATTTATGCCAAAGCCGGAATAGTAGGAGGCATCGGTGTGGGGCAGATTTTGCTGGCAGATAAAATGAAACTACTTGGCTCCTTACCGCTATTTCATCAGCCGGGAGAAAAATGGACCTATGGATTAAATACAGATTTACTCGGTTATCTGATAGAAGTAGTAAGCGGAAAAGATCTGGCTACTTTCTTTAAGCAAAAGATTTTTGATCCATTGGGGATGAAAGACACTTATTTTTTTCTACCCAAAGAAAAACACAATCGCCTTGCGACTTTATATACACAAGACTCTTTAGGTTTGGTTACGAAAATGCCGGCGTCTATTGAAATCAATGAAAAGTTTATTCGTGATTATCCTACTACAGCAGGCACCTATTATTCCGGAGGTGGTGGACTCTCTTCCACAGCCCTAGACTACGCTATTTTTATGCAAATGCTACTCAACAATGGTAAGTATAATGGCAAAAGGATACTCAGTCCTATGTCGGTGAGAATGATGACAAGCGATCAATATGAAAAACTGGGCTGGCCCGGAAAGTTGATGGGTCTCGGCTTTGGTATCTATACCCAAAAAAGCGAAGCCACTTCTCCTTTATCGGCAGGTTCATATGAGTGGGGGGGCATGTTTAGCTCTACGTATTGGATAGACCCTAAAGAAAAAATTGTAGCACAGCTTTTTTTAAATCAATATCCCAATAGTCATGGTGATGTTCATGATAAGTTTAAGGTATTGGTATATGCGGCTATAGATAAATAAGCAACTATATTCAACCTTTAATAGAAAGTATAAGTTATCAAAAAAAGTGGTCTTTAAAAGTAAATACAATTATTTCCTCGCTGTTCTTCGACTACTATTTTTACTTACTTTATTTACCTGTGTTCTGCTTTTTATATTTATAGGTGTTCCTAGCCTAGTTAAACAGCATTCAGGAATTAAAGCGCTGGGGTTAATTTCGTGTGGTTTTCTACTATTTGGATACTTAATTGTCATACTAGGAAAATCAGTTTTGACTCAGAGATACAATATTGTAATAGGTAATGGACAAACGATCTTATACGACAACTTTTTAGGGAGAAATTTTCTACTTAATGAAAATTTTAAGGGATTTAGTTTTTCAAGCTACGGGGACGGCCGAAGTGGCTATGCTTTTAAAGTATTGATTTTTTATTTTTCAAATGGGCGCAAGATCGAGATGCCACAATTTCTTTATACAAATTTCAAAGACATTATGCCGTCGTTAATTGCAGCGTCTGTAACGTATCTCGGAGAAGAACCCTTTTTGTGGAAAAATCTTTTTTCACGAAAATATCATTTTGACTAGCCTTTAGCAGGAAGAAGAAAAACTACTGACAAGCTCAATTTATTTTCAAAAACATCAATATTTACCATAGCTTTTGCAGTTTCTTTTGTTACTTGCCGGGATAATTTGATGTTTTTGCATAGATTTTTACATTATATAGTTTTATGGTTGCTGGTTTTTGTCGCTACGGCGTTCCTACCCGCTTCGGCACAATATAAAATAAGAGGTACGGTATATGACAGCACACACAATTATGTAATACAGTCTGTCTCCGTATTATCTACTTCCGGTACAGGTGCTATCACGGATGCCAATGGCTATTATGAAATTGAAGTAAATGAAAGAGACTCCATCTGGTTTAGCTATCTGAATAAGCCAACCATTAAGTTTCCCGTTTTAAAAATTGTGAATCCGCTAAATTTTGAGATATCGATAAACGTCAACGTAACGACTCTTAAAGAAGTAAAAATAAGACCCAAAAACTACCGGCTTGATTCTTTGCAAAACAGGCAGGATTATGCAAAAGTTTTTGATTACAAAAAGCCAAGCATAAAAACGGTAACGCCCAGTTATGGTCAGGCTGCAGGCTTTGATCTGAATGCTATTATTAGCATGTTTCAGTTTAAGAAAAACCGGCAAACACTTTCTTTCCAAAAAAGACTGCTGGCGCAAGAACAGGAAAAATTTGTTGATCATCGTTTTAGCAAAGGTCTTGTACTACGTCTCACCGGCCTTACCGATTCTGCCCGTGATGTGTTTATGCGTATCTACAGACCTTCTTATTTCTTCTCCGTTCGGGCGGATGAATATACTTTTCAGAAATATATCAAAGATGCTTACGAGCGGTATAAAAAAGGATTACCTCCGGAAGATTTATGGATAAGAGAGTTTGACATGGAATGGGAAGAATAAATGTCCTGTATCTTTTATCTTTAGCACTCATTTTTTTCATTATCAATTTATCGGCATGGAACAAACAACTTTAGGCATAGGCACTCGCTTACAACATACACAATATGGCCCCGGTGTTATTGTAGGGCTTCGTTATGCTTCATATCTTATTTCTTTTATTCACCATGGTGTTAAAGAAATAGATAAAACAGATAGCAACCTCGATGAAATAATTCCAGAAAACGTATCAGAAGAAATAGAAACGAATGCAGCCTTTGAAAAATCTCTTTTAAAAATTCTTCGCCTTTGGGGTAATACTTCAGAAATTGTTCCGCTGGGAGAGAAATGGGAAAAAGGAATACTTTTGTTGCAGCCAGCGGACAAAAGCCTGAAACCAAAAGAAATTCCTATCGAAGACTTTTTTCACAAAATTGTAATGTTACGCGATCGCTTACGAGTGCTGGAGCAAAATATTAATAGCCATAAAAAACTAAGCGATGAAGAAAAAGTAAACATACAACAGTATATCACCCGTTGTTATGGTTCGCTTACTACGTTTAATGTTTTATTTAAAAACAAAGAGCAATGGTTTATCGGCGATAAGGGAAGCAAAGAAGCATAGTTTATTTTTTCAATGATACAATCAAAAATCAATACATCCAGAGTAAGAATAATTCTTATTGCAACAGTAATGGTAGCTATTCTGTTTGTTGCAGTCTGTACACTGTTTATTCTTAACCGGAAACTACCCGGACTTGATGAGTCACCTGTGATCTTGTATTCTTTTTTGAGCTTGTCCTTATTGTTTTCTTTGGTGTTCCTCATTTCGCAACTCTGGCGGGATGCTAAACATATAACGATTGATGGCAGTGCCAAAACCATCACCTTTACCCACTTTTTTACAAAAAAACAAACCCTCTACTCTTTTTCTGATTTTGACGGTTTTGTTGATATGTATCAGGATTCTAAACAAGGTAGCTTTCGGGTTATCTATCTTGTACAAGACAAAAAATATAAAGAGAAAATTTCCAGCTTTTACTGTGCTAATCTGGATGAACTGCAAGAAGCACTACACCCCATCAAATATTTAGGCACAAAAACTTTCAGTTTTTGGAAGAGCTTAAAAATCTTTTTAGGCAAAGAAGTACTGAAGTAACAATTATTCCTCCCCTTAATGTGCTTTACCAAATCCTATTTCAGACAATTTTATCTGAAATTAAAAAATTGGGCTACCTTTGTTTCCAAAAGGTAAGTATTATGTTTTCCAAAGCATGTGAATATGGTATCAAAGCTGTCATTTATATTGCCACTCAATCCATGGAAGGCAGAAAGGTAAAGATGGGTGATATCGTAGCGCATTCAGGATCTCCAGAAGCTTTTACCGGTAAAATTCTTAGCCTGCTTTCCCGGCATAATATTGTTATCTCGCAAACGGGCCCTTATGGTGGCTTTTCTGTTGCCACTGAAAATATGCGAAACATCAAGCTGAGTCAAATCGTATACGCAATTGACGGGGATGCGGTTTATAGTGAATGTGCATTGGGTTTAAAAGAATGTAGTCACACTCACCCTTGCCCTATGCACCACAAGTTTGTGAAAGTAAGAAACGAGTTGAAAAAAGTGTTGGAAACAACCAGTCTACACGACTTAGCGATAGGACTAAAGGAAGGAAAGACCTTATTGATAAGATAAGCCGGCATAGAAAAACACCTACTGCTTTTGTACTCTAAACGGCTATTGCCGAATCTTATTATTAGTAAAGTAGTGATATATGACTCCTCTAAAAGATATAGCAGACATAGAAGACATTCGTCGTTTAGTAAATACTTTTTATGGAAAAATAAGAGAAGATAATTTGCTAAAAGACATTTTTAATACTAGAATCCAGGATAAATGGGATGAGCATCTTGAAAAGATGTATCGCTTCTGGCAAACGGTTTTATTGGAAGAGCACACCTATAACGGAAGTCCCTTTCTCCCACATGCACGGCTACCGGTGGAGAAAGAGCATTTTGATCAATGGTTGTTACTATTTGGCCAGGCAATGGATGAACTATTTACCGGCCCCAAAGCAGAAAGAGCTAAATGGCAGGCAAACCGAATGGCAGAGATGTTTCAATACAAGATCAACTATTATAAAAACAATAAATCCACGCCACTGCTATGAAAAAAACCTCCTTGCAAGTGATTGTCATCGCTACTTTTTTATGGATAGGATTTGTAGCCGCGATTAGCTTCATGGAAGCCTGGTTGAAGTTTCAAGCACCGGGCGTTACCCTAGAAATAGGTTTAAGCATTGGCCGTATTGTTTTCAATGCACTAAACACGGTAGAGTGGGTGTTAGCTATCATCGCTCTACTTTGTCTATTCCTTTCAAAAGAAACCCGAAACCTTTTTCGCAATTCTTTTTTATTTATTCCTATAGTCATTATTATGATACAAACATTCTGGTTGCTACCGGCATTAGATATCCGTGCAGCACTGAGAATGCAGGGAGAAGTAGTTACATCATCGCCTTTACATTTTTATTATGTAGCTGCTGAAGCCATAAAAATTATTTGCTTGTTCACCTTTGGAATATTGCTATTTAACAAGTTCCGTATCACCTATTAAACTTATTAGTATGACTATCTCCACAAAAAGTACGATTGGCGAATTAGTGGCGCAGGACTATCGTACGGCTTCCGTTTTTCAATCTTACAGAATTGATTTCTGCTGCCAGGGAAACAGAACAATAGGAGATGTATGTAAAAAGGAGCAAATTAACGAAGGCCTATTAACTGCGGCATTAGAAAAAGCGATCGAGACAACAGCGCCTGCAACGGCAAATTTTAAGGAATGGCCCTTGCAATTATTGGCAGATTATATTGAGCGAAAACATCACCGCTATGTAAAAACAAAAATAAAAGAGATTCGCCCTCTTTTACGTAAAATCGTTACCGTGCATGGTAGCAAGCATCCGGAACTAGCCGAAGTTGAAACATTATTTCACCAATCGGCAACAGAAATGCTTGATCATATGAAAAAAGAAGAGCAGGAACTTTTTCCTTACATACGAAAAATAGCGAAAGCAAAAGAGTTGGATAAAAAACCAGCGTTTACAACAAATAGTATAGGCGAAAATGCAATTCTACTTCTACATCACGAGCATGCGGCTGAAGGGGATCGGTTTAGACAAATTGCATTATTAACGGAAGATTACACTCTGCCAAAAGACGGCTGTATCACCTACGCGGCAACGCTATTGCTTTTGAAAGAATTTGCACAAGATCTACATTTGCATATCCACTTAGAAAACAATATTCTTTTTCCCAGAACCATTCAGCTCGAAAAAAAGGATGAAGCATATTATAAAAATTAAGAGAATATATGAAGTCCCGGAAAAAGCAGACGGCTATCGTATGCTTGTGGATCGCCTTTGGCCAAGAGGACTAAAAAAAGAACTGGCTTTTATTGATGAGTGGAATAAAACCATTGCTCCTTCACCTGCTATCCGAAAATGGTTTGCACATAAACCCGAAAACTTTGATCGCTTTGCACAACTTTATAAAAAAGAACTCGCAGAACAAAAAGCCGAACTTGAAAGAATAAGGTCTATTACAAAAACCCAACATGTAACTTTATTATATGCTGCCAGAGATACAAAAATTAACCACGCCAGTATACTCTTGCAGGTTTTGTCTACACAAAAAAATAAAGCATGAAGAACAAACCTGTAAAAAGACATGCTTCTTTACAGCCCTTTAGCCGGGAGCATCATCAGGGACTACTCCTTTGTTGGAAAATACGGCAAGGTTTCAATAAATCAATTCCTCCTGAGCGTATAAAACAATATACCGACTGGTTTTGGAAACAACATTTATTAGCACATTTCAAAGCAGAAGAGCTTTCTATTTTTCCACTACTTCCTGCTGAAAATAGTTTAGTGCAACAGGCGTTGAAAGAACATAAACGACTACAACAGCTTTTTGAAACTACAGAAGACATAAGTACCTCGCTACAGTTGATCGCTAAAGAGCTGGATGAGCATATCCGCTTCGAAGAAAGGGTCCTTTTCAATGAAATACAGCAAATAGCTACGCCCGATCAATTACAAACACTTGAAAATCATCACCATAAAAGCCCAGAATCGTTTGAAGAGTGGCACGATCCTTTTTGGGTGTCCTAAAACCAGTTGGCTCCCTTATTCGGTTTGTCTGAAAAAAGTTAGTACTTTTGCCAATTAGTTTATGAAACAGCTTTTACAAATACCTATAATTGTTTCTGCAAATTTCTTTTGCAGCTGCAAGCTGTTTTTGATCGCTTCAAATAACAAAGCCTTTATTATCTAAGCCCTCCGTTTTTTTATTAACGCTGAACGGAGGGGGTTATACTTCTCCTGATACACCGTTTTTTACGATTGAATATATACTTATCCTTTAGGACAAAAGTCCTTTAGCCATTATTTTTTATTATTTAAAACTTAAACAATGAAACCTGTTATCAGTCATTCAGACTATACAACATTAAAAGCACTTATTGCCAACTATCCGGCTCATTTAACGCCCAAAGAAGCCGCTCAATTAAAAGAGGAGCTTAATAACGCAGTTATTGTAAGTGATACCGAAATAAGCAACACTGTAATCAAATTAAACTCACTTTTTGAAGCAGAAGACACTGCCACCAAAAAAGTGTGGAAGCTTACCTTAGCCCTGCCCAATCAGGCCAATGTGAAAGAAAGTAAGATCTCCGTTTTTTCGCCGATGGGTGTAGCCTTACTAGGGTTTGAAAAAGGAATGACGGTAAAATGGGAGCTACCCGGAGGACTGAAAACCATTAAAATTCGCGAAGTAACAAATGGCTAATGTATTGTCATGCATTAATGACCTATTTATGATGGTAGCGCTTGTTTTATACAGTATTTTTGCGGCAGTTTCTTTTAAAAAGAAACCCTTGTATTCGTTAAAAGAAGTTCATGAAAAAAACATTTAGCTGGTTTCGCAAAACAGCTTTTGCCGAAGGCGTATCCTACATTGTTTTACTATTTGTCGCAATGCCACTCAAGTATTTTGGCGATATGCCCAAAGCAGTTACAATAGTAGGAGGCCTGCACGGTGCATTGTTTGTTGCCTTTCTCATTTTGGCTCTAGAAGTAAAAGGTACTTATAAGAAAAATTTTACCTGGTTGCTAAAAGCCGGTATCGCTTCTATTATTCCTTTTGGCACATTTTATATGGATAAAGAATGGAAAAAAGAAGAGCAAGCCGCTAAGGCCGCTTAAGGCAAGCTTGCTCACGTCTTTATCTTGTAACAATACGTACGCCTCCACTACCTCCGGGATTACTTAATCCAGTTTTACTCAGGCTATAGGTAAAGCTCAGTAGAAAAAATCTTTTTAACGTATTCACTCTTGTATCTTCTATGAAGTTTTGATTGGCATTGCGGCTTACGCCCATATTTCTATTCAATATATCATTCACCCGCAACTTTAATTCACCCCTGTTGAATCGTAAAAACTGACGGCTAATGGACGCGCCCCACAAAGGAATTTTTGCATTAAATCCTTGTGCTAATTGGTTATTGATAGTGTATGTAAAATCTGTATTCAAGTAAAATTGCTTCGGCAGCTGCCAGTTAAACTCCATTTCGTATTCCTGCGAAAGAAAGCGGTTATTCAATCCGGGTTGCAGGGTGTATTTACTGCGGTTATAGTTTACACCAGCACTCAATGAAAAATCTATCTTTTCATGAGGACTCGCATCCAACGATAACTTGGGACCGGCACCTATTGTATGAATCGTATTAGGGTTGCCATTAACAAACTGGCGACCGCGATTGAAAAAAACAGAAGAGCCTAACCGAACACTTCCTTTTATACGACGAACCGGAAAGCCGAGACTAATATTACCCGTCATGTTATAAACGCCATCCACATTTACAGGCTTTGTTTTTCTAACACCTGTAGCAAGTAAAGAATCCGCACTCACAATTTTATTATCTGTCTTACTGATATTGAAGAATGCAAATACGTTTTTGTTGGCAAAGGGGTTTATGCCAGAGTAGTTTATTTGAAGATTATGAGTAAACTCCTGCTGTAAATCTGGATTCCCTTCCCGTATATTTAAAGGATTACTGATATCGGGAACCGGTTGTAGCTGTGCCGCGGTTGGTTGATTAGTAGAAGTGCGATACGTGGCCATAATATTTTTGTAACGAGTAAAATTATATTGAAACCTTGCCGAAGGAAGCATGTTTACAAATTGCTTACTGATGATGGAATCTTTTGTTCCTGCAATTATCTTTCCTTCCAGCATGGCCTGTTGCCAGTTGATACCTATATAGTAATTAAATTTTTTCTTTTGTGTGCGAATTCTAATACCAGCATTGGTATAACCATAGGTATTTGAAAAGTCATTCGTCAGTGAATCATTCAGTCTATCATACTTACCATTACCATCATTGTAATCATAAGTGATTTTATCAGATCGGTTGGAGGTATAGCTATTCGCTACACTCAGTTCAATGAGCGATTGTTTAAATAACGGCTCTGTATAAACCAGCCTTCCGGTATATCCTTTTAAATCTCCTTTGGTATAGATTGTTTGGTTGATAGAATCTTTTCTATAATTAATCCCCAATGCATTGTAAAAGTCATTAACTGATTCTAACTGTCCGTCGCTGTCACTATTATTTAATGTTGTTTGCAGGCTTAGCGAAACAGTTCTTCCCTTTTTCCGAAATCTCTTTCTGAAAAGAATATCATTGTTGAAGTTGAACGCCGTACTATTGGTAGCATTGTTATTAAACCCATCGTTGCTTAAACGTCCGTCTTGTCCCCTTTGTACAAAACGGCTGCTGGTATAGTTTTGCGATCGTTGGTAGCCGACGGAAGGAGTTACTTTAATAGAATGAAAGCTATCAAGAACATGATCAAAACTAAGATTCAACCGATGACTGTTATTCCGTATATCTGTCAAAGCATCCTGATTGTAGAAAAAAGTAGAATCGGGTAAAAGGTATTGCCGCTGTAGTTGCCTTTGTGTTTTGGGGCTAAAGTTGTTGTAGAAATAGTTGCTGGTAAAATCTGTCTTAGTGCCAATAATATTGTTATAATTTATTCCACTGCCCCATATAGTTCTTATGCCCTGGTTATTATTACCCATCATGGATGCCATAGGATCCGAAGACGAAAGAGATAAGCTTACATTTCCTCCTCCCTGTTGCATCATCCTATTTAGCGCTCCTGTAAAATTCATCATATCCATAAAAGAAAAACCTTCTGCATTGGTGTTATTCGCCATCCCTATTACCGACACCTGCCGAGCTCCCTTAAATGAGTTGACATTGAATCGTCCTTCAAAGCGATCGTCTGTACCGCCGCCGGCCATCACTTTACCAAAGGAGCCTTTCTTTTTATCCTTCTTTAATTTTAAGTTGATTGTTTTTTGGCTATTGCCATCATCAAATCCGGTTAACTGTGCCTGATCGCTCATTTTATCATATACCTGCACTTTGTCTATAGCGTCTGCGGGCAAGTTTTTAGTGGCCATCTTGGGGTCGTTACCAAAAAACTCTTTCCCATCTACTAAAACTTTCCCTATACTTTGCCCCTGCGCTTTTATACTGCCATCTTTTGCAACTTCTACACCCGGTAATTTTTTTAGTAGTTGCTCCACGCTTGCATGTGGCTGCGTTTTAAAAGATCCCGCATTGTATTGAACCGTATCTCCTATCAACGTAATGGGGGGCGCTTCTGTAGTTACAGTTACATTTTCTAATACAACACTTTTATCATTCATCGTAACGGAACCAAGATCAACTCCTCTATTCTCTGCTGTAAGAGAAACATTTTTGGTTGTGTTGTGATAGGCTACGTGAGAGAGTAACAAGCGATAGCTGCCCACAGGAAGATCGTCAATACTAAATCGTCCTTTCTCATCCGTCATACCAAAACTTACAAGAGAAGAGTCCTTTTGCTGTAGAACAGTAATAGTTGCATCCGGCACTCCTTTATTTAGCAATGTATCAAAAGCCACTCCCCTTATAGTGCCATTCTTTTGAGCATACACCATTGCAGACAATAGAAGTCCTATACATAACAGGCTATACTTTCTCATAAACAAGGGGTTTAATTCCCGGTAGCGAAAGTATCGGCTATGCCTCTTTAAAAGGGTTAACTATGCTTGGATTAATGTTAAGTAATGTTAATGCCAACAACTTAGTCTTCTATGCTGTTTCCCCGCTCATTATCATTTCTTTCTTTTTCATAAATGCGCAGACTTACTTTCCATTCCGGAAACAAATACTGCATAGATATTTCCAGCAGCATTTTTCGGATAGGCTCATCTGGCTTTTCAAACGCTAAAAAGGAAGAGTTGAATTTTTTCTCGTCAGTAGGCGAAGCATATTTGCCCTTAAGGTAGAAGGTAACTCCCGTCTTCATTTTTACCGCCATATTATTGAGTTGGCTATACAAACTCTTATATTTTTTTGCCGCTTCATCATACTCTTCTGTGGTAAGCATAGTGGCTTGCCAGGAATAAACTTTTTTACTACCGGAGGAGTACTGGATAATAGAAGAAGCTTCCGCACCGCTTAGTTGTTGCTTAGATGCATACTCTATTGATTGCGGATTTTCCTGAATGATTGTACCCATAATATCCGAAAACTGTCCGGGATATTCTTTAAGGATCACTTTGATGTCAGCAGAAAAAGCGTTGTTGAGAACGGGTAGCTTTAGTTGAGATTTGCCGGTTAATGCTAACCATAGCAAGCTCATAAAACATAGGGTTTTTACGATTGTTTTCACGAGTAAAGGAGATTAACGGATTAATAAGTAGCACAAAGATCATAAAATCTCAATAGGATTACATACTTTTCTATAAATTTTTTCGTTTGCCTGTGATTAAACAAATCCAATTATGAAAAATAAATCGATACTACGCTCCAACGAAGAAGCGAAAATTTATAAGAACTACTACAAGCCGTCTCTTAATATTTTCTTTTTTGTAAAATCCATTCTGTCGGTTTTGATCTCCGGATCTTCTCCTGTAGCCAGCCATGGTAAAAGAAAATAAATAACTCTTACTTACTAACCCCTTCACATAACAAAGTCCCCCGGTAATTACCGGGGGACTTTTTCTATTGTGTTTTTTCAACTATTGTACAGCTCTTGTTGAGCTTCTATTATTAATGCATCCTCATATTATCCATCTGCCGATTCATTGTCCTGTTCATACCGGGGCTCATATTAGGCATTTGTTGCTGCCCTCTGTTTCCTCCCATTCTGTTGATGTTGAACAAAAAGCTTACCATGTAATATCTCTTCAGAACGATGCTGCGAATATCTTCCACATAGTTATCTGCGGCATTACGAATGATGCTTTGGTTTTGATTTAAAAGATCGTTAACCGAAATCTTTATCTCTCCATTTTTCTTTTTGAATAATTGCTTGCTCATGCTCGCATTCCATAAAGGAATACTTTGGTTATAACCCTCTGCACGACCCGTGTTGATAAGATAACTAAAGTCAGTAGAGAAAATAAAGTTCTTCGGAAAAGTATAAGAAAAATTACCGCTATAGTTTTGTGTCCAGTAATCTTCGTTTTGCAAAGGATTCCTAGTGTACTTCACATCATTATATGTTAAGTTAGCTCGTATACCAATATCAAACTTTTCTTTATTCAAATTTACACTGGCACCTTGTGTTATCATCAATGACTTTGTATAGTTCTTCGCTTTTTGCACCATACTTACATCACGGGAATACGATACGTTATTGGTGAAGTTTAAACTAGAGCCTTTCCATTTAGCACTTTTAAAAGGAAGGCCTACGGTTACAAAAGAGTTGGTTCTGTAATAACCATTCAGGTTCTGGTAGCTGGTTGTTTGTATCGGCCCGCTTACAGATATATCATTTACAATTCTGTTTTGTATCGTTGTAAAACTCAGATTGGCAGCGAATAATTTGAACGTGAGTATATTGAAACTATTATAACCAATATTAAAGCTGTGATCAAACTCCTGCTTCAAATTCGGGTTACCCACTCTTATATTAAACGTATCTGTCACATCCGCTACGTTTTGCAGTTGGGAAATAGACGGCTGATTGGTTCTTCCATTATACCTGAAACGAAGATTCTTACTTCTCGTAGGTGTAAAATTGAAATTAGCTGTCGGGAAAAAATTGGTATAGCTTGCTTTGCTCAAAGAGTCTTTTCCTGTCAACGCCTGAAAGCTGTTGCTTTCTAAAGTAGACGTTTGCACACCTATTCCTAATTGGTAGTTATACATTTTTTCCTGTACTCTGAAATTAGCCCCTATACGATGAGCCGTAAATGTGTTTTGAAACCGGTTTGTCAACTGAAGGTTGGGTGTAGCATATTTTCCAGAGCCGATATCATAGTTATACGCTTCCCTATCCGAATTGCTCTTATTGTTTGTAAAAGCATAGTTAAGCTCCAGCAATTTATTCAGGCCAAAAGGCTCTGTATACGAAGTACTCAACACATTATTGTTGGTCTTGGTATTTTGAAAGTTTTGCTGATTTTGCATTACCTGCCGCAGAATAGTGCCGTCCTGATTATACGCTTCATTATTAGAATAGGTAAAGCCTTCTGATTTACTATTACCAAAAGTATTATTCCAGCCTAAGGTGATCGTTCTTCCTATTTTTCCAAACTTGTGGCGATACAAGAAGTTATTATTCCAGTTAAAGCCGTTTCTTTCATTCGTATTATTAGAACGGGAAACCAACGACAGGTATTCCGAAAGCGGTAATTGTGTGCGATTGAAAGAAGTATCATTACTCCAGTTTTCAGAATGCTGTAGTGTAAGCGATGGCGTATACAAAATGGAATTAGCCGAATCAATCTGATACTCCAGTCGCAGGTTGAACCGGTGATTCTGGTTTTGATTTTCTGATAATGAGTTTCTGTTGAGCGTTACTACTGAGTCCTGGTTGCTAGCATTAATCTTATAGGTTGTACGTCTCAATCGGCTTTGCTCTTGTGTTGTATTAGTATTGGAAAAAAAGTAGCTGCCTGTCACTTTTACTTTAGATGCCCATAGGTCGGTATAATTAAGCCCTGTAGAAAGTGAGCGAATCAACCCGGAGCTCCCACCGCCAAATCCACCACCCATTCCTCCCATCATCACCATTCCTCCGCCACCACGGCCGCCACCGCCGCCCATCACCATCATTCCTCCACCACCGCCCATGGCACCACCACCACCAAATCCACCAAAGCCTCCCATAGTGCTGATAATATCATTAAAAGAAAAGCCTTGTTTATTAATATTATTTGCATTGAACAGCAAAGAAATCCGCTGATCACCCTTAAACTTGCTCAGGCTCAGGTTACCTTCATAGCGGCCCTTATCTCCTCCTCCTCCTACCAGCGCTCTTCCAAAATAGCCCTTGTTCATATTTTTTTTGAGCTTAATATTGATCGTTTTACTGCGGCTACCATCATCTATATTGGTAAACTTAGCTTGGTCGCTCATATCATCAAACACCTGTATACTCTCTACCATATCGGCAGTGAGGTTTTTAGTAGCCAGCTTAGGATCGTTGGCAAAAAACTCTTTTCCATCTACCAAAACACGCTGTACCTGCTCACCTTGTGATTTTACATTTCCTTCTTTATCTACTTCCATTCCCGGCAATTTTTTCATCAAGTCTTCTACCGTAGCATTGGGTTGCGTTCGAAAACCGCTGGCATTGAATTGTATGGTATCATTCTTTACCACAATTGGCGACTCAGATGTTACCACCACTTCGCCCAAGGTTTGAAAATCTTTTTCGGGGAAAAGCTGTCCCAGGTCTATGGTCTTATTCTCGGCAGTAATACTTACGTTCTTTTTTACTTCCAAAAAGGCCTTATGCGTTAAAATAAGGCGATAGTCGCCTGCAGATAATCCTTTAAGCTCAAAAGAACCTTGCTTATTGGTCATGGTAAACGTGACCAGCGTAGAGTCCTTTGCCTGTAAAAGAGTGACTGTGGCGTCCGCAATAGGTTGATTAGTCGTGCTGTCTGTGAGTTTGGCCTTAATGCTGCCGTCAGATTTTTGCGCAAAAAGGTGGGTGCTAATAAATAGCAAAACAAAGAGGTGGCTTAGTTTCCGCATATGATTGTATAATGTACGAAGTTAGACGTAAGTCGAAAATTTAACTTTCGGTCTATTCAAAAAAAGTAGAAATATGGATAAATGGGAAAAGATCGCTGCTAGAAGGTGATTTTATCATTCGGAAGTGAGAAGGGAGCGATTTCGTAGATGAATAGCTTTGTCGGTGGTTCGTATGGATCTTCGTTGAAAATTAAGACCGACATACCCTGTCACAAGCTGACTGGCCATTAATCCGTAAATTAAATTACGATTTCTGTTGGTACTACTTAGGGACGCAGTAATCCCCATGGGTGATGCCAGTGAAGCAAAACGAAATACGGTTCCTGTTAGCTTTTGCTTTTTTGCTTGCGTGTATAACTCATTCGCCAGTCCATGATCGTTGAAATGCACGTGAAGTTCTTTAAAAGATATACGTTCATTGTTCCTGATAAACTTGTCGCCATCTCTGAAAAGAAAGTCGCGATCATATTTTTTCAGTACTTCGTTAGTGCTTTGCCGGGCAAGCCCCATAAAAGGCAACAATAAGAATAAAAAAAGTATTTGCTTTTTCATGTTGTTACTATTATTGGGTGAGTGTTTCTATTATTCGGTTTATTAACTTTTTCAGATCACTATCATCATTGTATTCATATACCCAGCTTCGACTCCGTCTGTGATGTTCGTTTTTCCTGAAGATTATAAAGCATTTTTGCCCCGCATTTTCACAGTAATTGAAACTAATCCTTTGTAGATATGGCATTTTTCTTTCCGCTTCTTTTATGAGGTATTCCTTATCCTTTACGACATGCTTGGCTATCTCCTGCGTTTTCTTTACATCACCAGCCCCATTCAATTCTAAAAAAAATTCACTAAAAAGGCGTTCTGCTTCTTTTTTTTCAATCAAATTGAAACCTCGCTCTTTCAACGAATCTTTTAAAGCTTTTCTAATTGCCAGCTGAAATACTTCGTCACTTGACACAATTGAAACAGGAATAGACAAAACTAAAATCAGTGAATCTGTTTTTGCTTTGATATCCTTATATCTTTCCGGTTTATTATTATTGGTAGATTTTTTAGTGCTGTTACAAGAGCAAATCAGTAGTACAAAAAATAATGCATAAGTTAACTTCATATATTATTATTAGAACACGGAGCCTCTTACTTTTAAGAAACTCCGTGTTAATGATTGTATAGATATTAAGGCTCGGACGGCAGCGCAAATACACAAGCAACATATATAGCGTCTGCCATTATATAGCAAGCTGTTTGACTTGAGGGGTCAGCCATGGCACATATAGCAAGGTTTGCTGTCCACATTGAGAAACATTCTAACCAGGTAAGTTGTATTCCTCTTATACTTGCCAGATTAAAAAATGGCTCATTAATTAACTTCTTTAGATCGTCCTTGCTTATTTTCTTTAACTTTAATGAAAGTTGTTTAAGTAAAGTAGCTCTTTCTTTTATAAGCTCTTGTGATAGTATTCCTTGTTCTAAAAAAAATGTAGTTAGGGCTGTTTTATTTTCTTGATCTTTGTATTGCATAAAGACCTCTTTTGATTTTGCGCTCAACCCTTTTGCCGTTGTTGTCATGTGTTGACCAATTTCTATTAATCGCTTAAGGTTCTCTTTGTCTTTTTTATCTAGCGGGTCATCAATACGAAAAGAATAATTGCGAATTTTTTCAAAGGTGGGACGTGTTGAAAAAGAGGAAATGATAATTAGGAGAAGAAGCACCCCCCCCCCATTAAAGTTGTGAGCTTTTTCATGTTTATAAAGGTTTAATTTAATGCCCTACTAATTTTACCGGTGTTCGGGCAATGGTGGCCGTACCAACGTTGGTAGCCGAATTTACATAAAAAGCACCCACAGCCAATACCACTTTTGTGGTATTCCTAACAAGCCCAATCAATCCTACTTGCTCGGGTTTCGTTAGCAATTACAATGTAAGAGATTAACTAAACAGGTACTCCACATCCTCTCTCGACAAGCTTTTCACAAACGACGAGTCGTCTGCAATAAGTTCCTTGGCCAGCGCTCGCTTTTTATCTTGTAGCTGTAATATTTTATCCTCAATGGTATCACGGCATATCATGCGGTAAGCAAATATGTTCTTCGTTTGCCCTATACGGTGTGTACGGTCAATAGCTTGTTGCTCCACAGCCGGGTTCCACCAAGGGTCTACAATGTATACATAATCCGCCGCCGTAAGGTTAAGGCCCACACCACCGGCTTTCAGGGAAATCAGGAACACCCTTACTTCTTCATCGTTCTGAAAACTCTGAATCGCTTTTTCCCTATCAGGTGCCGAAGTGCTACCATCAAAATAAGCATACTTTATACCCAGCTCTTCCAGCTTGGCTCTTATTAAGGCAAGCATTCCCAGGAACTGAGAAAACACCAGCGCCTTATGATCACCTATGTTCTCCACTATTTCACGAGATAACTCATCCAGCTTTATAGAGTGATTTTCAAATTTCTCTTCTTCATTTAAGATGGCCGGAGAATCACAAATCTGGCGCAGTTTCATCAGACCTTGTAAAATGGTAAGCTGTGATCGCTGTATGCCTTGCTCCTGTATGGTTCCAAGAATCTTATCGCGGAATTCATTTCGATACGCATCATAAATTTTTCGTTGCTCATCTTCCATCTCGCACCACAGAATCATTTCCTGTTTCTCCGGTAAGTCTTTTGCTACCTGCTCCTTGGTACGGCGTAAAATAAAGGGGTATAAAATTTTCTTTAAATGCTCTTTGCGATCCTGTTCTCCAAATTTATCTATGGGAACAGCAAACTCATTTCTGAAAAACTCTACCGTGCCCAGCATTCCGGGATTCAAAAAATTCATTTGTGCAAAAATGTCAAATGTATTATTCTGCAAAGGCGTACCACTCATACACAGCCTATTGGCTGCGTGTAAAAGACTGGCCGCTTTAGTTACTTTACTCGATGGATTTTTTATTGCCTGCGACTCATCCAATACTACATAGTCAAATTTTACAGAAGTAAGTAGTTTGATATCGCTACGCAATGTTCCGTAAGTAGTAATGGTAATATGGTGATCGAGAATTTCCTCTACCAGTCGTGTGCGGGTAGATCCATGATGAATGCGATAGGTAAGCTCCGGAGTAAATTTCTTTATCTCGTTTTCCCAGTTATAGATCAAGGTGGTGGGACAAACCACCAGCGCTTTTAAAGAACCACTCTCACTACGAAAATGATCCATAAAAGAAAGTGCCTGAATTGTTTTACCCAAACCCATATCATCAGCCAGTATACCTCCCCATTTAATATCCTTGAGGTAATTGAGCCATTGATAACCTGCAATTTGGTAAGGCCTCAATATGGCTTTTAATCCTTGCGGCGGATCTATCTCTTGTATCTGATTAAACTGGCGCAGATTTTCATATTTTTCTTCCAGCTGCACTATCAGTTCTTCTTCATCCCGGCTTTCATACAACTCATCTACTACACTAAGATGATAACGGGAAAGCTTGAGGTTATTGCTGTTCCCCTCTCCTACACGGAAAAGGAGGGAATATTTCTTTAACCACTCTTCTGGTAATATACCCAGCGTACCATCATTGAGTTGTACAAACTGTTGCTTATTGGCCAGTGCCCGTTTTACTTCTGCAACGGTTACTTTTTGATCGCCAAAAACAATATCCACTTTTGCATCAAACCAGTCCGTATTGCTACTGATAAAAATTTTCGTCTGTGGTTTCGCGGTATTGAAACGGAAATTGCGCAAGGCCTCAAACCCATAGACCGGCACTTTCATATCCTTCATCGCATCTACGAACAGAAAAAACCAGTTGTTCTTTAATACATCCGTACCTTTTAGTGCAAGTGATCCGGTATCCTCATTCGCAATAAAATTAGAATGGAGATTATTGAGTTTATCTACAAATACTTTTTCTGCATCGCGATCCCTGTGTACAATAACAATCTTATCTCCTTGCGGTACAACTATCTCATCCCGGTCTCTCGCTTTTGTTTCATATCCTTTGTAAGAAAACGATGGTTGAAACACCAGATAGTCTCCTTTTTCCTGCAGGTATAAACTCACTTCGGGATCACCTGATTTTATTTCCTGTACAAGAGATTTATCAAACTCAACTTTGTATTCTTTTGCCAGCGGCATTATGAGGTCATTGAGTTGCTTATCCCAATCTCGTAGCAATATATCTATTTTCCCGTCGGGCAAAAACGTATCTACCAACTCTACTACTTCGTCGTTTTTCCAAAGATGTAATTGATTATTGTATAAAAAGAATAGCGGGCTTCTGGTTTCGTTATCACTAAAGCTAAACTCCAGACTACCCGTTTTCACTTTTGCCCCCAGTACATAATGGCCGTTTTGTTTTACGTTAAAAAACAATTTGGCACTCTCTTCCATTACCTGCAAAGGCTCAAGGTTGGCTGTTTTAAATGTTTTGCCTTGTGGCAATACAAAAAACAAAGCCTGCTGTCCCTGTTCCGCACATAGTTTTTTTAACCGGGGAAACAGGTATTCATTAATAAGTTTCTTTGTTTCTGCCGGAAGCTCATCGTCTTCGTGGTGCACAATGTTTTCCCATATGCCGGAGAAAGGAGAATTGCGGCTCACATACTTTGCTATTTCACTCTCCTGTAGCTTTCTTAAAATTGTCAGCAGGTTTTTATCTGATTCAGAAATTTTTTCTGTCTCGATATAACGGCTAATATCTGGCTTCTCTACCTTACCGGCAAACCGATCTGCATTTTCCGCAGCTTCACCAATAACAGCATCAACAGTAAAAAAAGGGAAATCTTTTTTATTTAGATTGAAGACTACACCTAACCGATGACTCGGAGGTGGTGCGATGGTCTCTTCTTCAGGCGCTTCTTCTTCTTTTTCTTTGGGTTGTTGTATGGGAAGCAATACAGGCCTGGGCTGCGCAGCAACCGGCGCTACTCGCTTGATAGAAGCATCCAGCACTCGCAGAAAAGGTTTGCCATCTTTGTAAGCAAACTCAAATTTCCCTTTTAGATCATCTGCCAATGAATACCCATAGACTTCAAGCAGTTTATTTTTTTCTTTATCCCAGTTGCGTATGCTGTCAAAGTAATTAGCGCCGTAGGTATTGAGCAGCTGCAAAAAAACAATCACTTTAGGTAAGCACAATAAATGTTCCGTATCGGCATAATCGCAACTGGTATCAAAGTTGCGTTCTTCGTTTTTTCTGATGAGTACTTTATAATCCTGCCCATTTAAATTCACCGTTGCTTTTACCGTTTCGTTTTCCGCATGTTCTATTGTCGCTTTTTGTGTACGCAGATAGGTTTCTGCCTCCGTAAGTAAATCGGAAGAAGATAATAAGCGTAAGGTTCTAAGCTCAATAGTTTTCATCTTGGCTACCGTGTGCCGCTGATCGTAGTTGGTGTCTTCCGTTTGTAGCTGTCCTTTGTCCAGCATTTCCTGTAGCTGTAGCAGGGCGGCTGTTTCATGCCGACATATATCTCCAATATTATACGGGCAACTGCATCGCAAGGATAATCCTTTGGGATCTTTAAACCGCTGGATGTAGACTTTGTAGAACGTAGCATAGCTATCGTCTTTTACACGGAAAACAGCAGAGCCAAACAGATCGTCATATTCAATTAACTCTACAAAACCAACTGCACTTATCTTTTTCCCTCTTTTTATCACTTCATCGGTGCCGTGGGTGTAAACGTATTTCAGCAAATGTGGTAAGGCCATAGTAAATTTTACAGTTCACAAAAAGTAGTTCCAGCAGTCATTTATTTCTAAAACGCTAAACAACTCATTTTTGAAACCGCCTCTTCTTTAACGGAAGGGCAATCGGCAAAAGTAAAGGAATGTAAACGGGATTTCCTTACAAAACAGGCAGAAATAATAATAAAATGTGCAAACGAAAAAGGTGCAAATAAAATAAGTAACTTGCAAGATTTTTTACTCGCAAGACAACCTTCCGTCCTTATAAAGCGGCAACACATTCGCCACATCTGGCGTAAGACAAAATGTAATATCATCAATAAGTCCAAAGCGCTCTACTAGGCGATGATAGTGTGTAAGCTTGGGAGCAAATGCCAGTAGATTATTTTTGTATTTATTATACATCGTTTCTGCCATGAGCGAGCTATCGCAATGTATTTCAAAATGCTTTTTTACCTCGTGTATTACCGCTCCAGCAAACAATGTATCTTCTAAATTGAACCGGTCTTTCCAGCCGGCGCAACCCAGGATAACATTCTTTTTTTCCTTTATCAAAAAATTACAAACAGCGGATAGGTTAGGAAAAGATCCAGCTATAATTGTTTCGGCTCCTCTTTCCAGTGCCATGTGCAATAACCTCGTACCGTTGGTAGTAGTTAGCACGAGTGTTTTGTTTTCAATAAAATCTCTCGTGTATTCCAAGGGTGAGTTACCATACTCCAGTCCTTCGGCCAGCTTACCATCCCGCTCACCGGCAGCAATACCGCCAATGTTTTTACTAATTTCTATGGCTTTGGGCACAGAGTCAACCGGAATAACAAATTTTGCTCCGTTGTACAGTGCCGAAGCAATTGTAGAAGTGGCTCGAAAAACATCTATCACAACGACTACGCTATTATTCATTTCATACAAATTCAGCAAGGCGGGAGACAGGCAGGTATGAAGTGTGGGTTTTGTACTACTACTCATATTATGTATAAGAAGCCGCAAATTTAGTTGAAAATAAAAAAATCACCTACACCAGATGATTTATTGCAATTTTAGTTATGATTAGTTTTATTTCATCAATAGCTTCTTCCACTTATCTGTTTCTGCCACTTCTTTGATAAGCTTATTGCGCTGCTCCAGCAGCCGGCTCATATAGCGGGTGAGATAAATAGTATTAAAAGCCCTGCCCACAGCTCCGAAGGGAGTTTCAAAATCAAAAAGGTCGATCATTATTGTACCATTATCACATGGCTTGAAATAATGAGCATGTTTCATGCTTTTAAAATCACCTTCTATCTGCTCGTCTACAAACATGTTATTTTTCTTCATCTCCGTTATCTTGGAGCGGAGCAGGCGTGTTTTAAATAAATGTTTTGCTTTCCAGGTTACCGTTTCATCTTTTTCAATCAACCCAAAACGAATGCCCGACACAGCTTCTTCCTTAAATTTCTTCATGGATATTTTATGCAGGTCAATACTGCGGGCCAAATCAAAAACCCTATCCGCGGGTGCTGCGATAAATGTGGTAAGATGAATAGCTGGCATATCGGATCGTAAAGCTGTGGGAAAAAACATAGGGAGGATGCTGTTTCCCCTCCCTACTACAAATATCATGCAAAGGGCATCTTCGTTACAGTCGCCTGCAACAATTTCTCCCGCACTTTTATGTAGATTTTCGAGCCCGGCACCGATAAATCCTTACGGATATATCCCATGCCTACCGCTTTGCCCAGACTGGGGGCTTGCGTACCGGAAGTCACCCGCCCAATGTTATTCCCTGCTTCGTCTGTTATTTCATATCCATGACGAGGAATGCCCTTGTCAACCATTTCAAAACCGGCGAGCTTCTGTGTTACGCCTTCTGCTTTTACTTTTTCTATTATCGCTCTCGCTGTAAAGTCTTTTGTAAGTTTAGTAATCCATCCCAAACCGGCTTCTATAGGAGAAGTGGTATCATCTATATCGTTTCCATATAAGCAAAATCCCATTTCTAATCGCAACGTGTCTCTGGCTCCTAGCCCTGCAGGCTTTATCGTTTTGTCTATAGAAAAAATCGCTTCCCAAACTTTATCGGCATTATCTCCTTTGTCCTCAAAATAAATTTCTACTCCGCCTGCTCCGGTATAACCTGTTGCACTGATCAAAACATTCTCCACCCCGGCAAACACTCCTTTTACAAACGTATAATACTTCAGATTCAAAATATCAACAGGAGTAAGTGGTTGTATGAGCTTGGTTGCATTAGGCCCCTGAATGGCTAATAAGCAGGTCTTTTCGGAAATATTGTGCATTTCCGCATTGTTAGTATTATGCTTGCTTATCCAATCCCAATCCTTCTCAATATTGGAAGCATTTACGACCAACATATATACATTGTTTTCCTCAATACAATAGATCAATAAGTCATCTATAATACCGCCCTGTTCATTGGGAAGACAACTGTATTGTGCCTGGCCCGGTTTTAAATTGGCAGCATCATTACTAGTCACTCTTTGTATTAAATCAAGCGCATTCTCTCCTTTTATAATGAATTCGCCCATATGGCTTACATCAAAAACACCGGCATTATTTCGTATAGCAGCATGTTCATCGTTAATACCAGAGTAGCTGATGGGCATATTATACCCGGCAAATTCAGCCATTTTTGCACCCAAAGCAATATGCTTTTGTGTAAAAGGAG
>CAZPPM010000033.1:0-27161 GCA_964588445.1 uncultured Citrobacter sp. | reverse complement strand
CCCAGGGTAACTGTGTTATCCTTGCTACTGCTGTTGCAAATAATGAACCCAAAGAAGGACAGAGTTTTTTCCCGTTGACGGTAGATTATCAGGAAAAGTTTGCCGCTGCAGGTCGTATCCCCGGATCATTCTTTAAAAGAGAAGCAAAGCTGAACGATTATGAGGTATTAACCTCTCGTTTGATCGACCGGGCTTTGCGTCCACTATTTCCGGAAGACTATTTCTGTGATGTACAAATTTTAGTTTCTCTTATATCATCCGACCCGGAGGTAATGCCGGATGCGCTGGCTTGTCTGGCGGCTTCGGCTGCATTAGCTGTGTCGGATATTCCTATCAAAGAAGTAATATCTGAAGTACGGGTAGCTCGCATCAACGGAGAATTTAAAGTAAACCCTAGTCGTACAGAATTAGAAACGGCTGATATGGATTTCATCATCGCTGCCACAGAAAAAAATCTGATGATGGTGGAAGGTGAAGCCAAAGAGTGCAGCGAAGATGATCTCGTAAAAGCATTAGGATTGGCGCATGACGCAATCCGTGTACAGATTAAAGCGCAATTAGAGTTGCGTGATTTGAAAGGTGTACAAGCTAAGAGAGAGTATAAGAAACCTGAGCAGGATGAAGCTTTACGCGACAAAGTATATGCATTTGCGCGGCCTAAAATATATGAAGTAGCCAAAGGCAAATTAAGTAAGCATGAACGCAGCGATCGCTTCAGCGCTATTCATGATGAATTGAAGGAATATATCAAAGCGGATTTGAATCTTGCTGAAGGGGAGGAAGTGCCTACTTTGACGAAAAAACTGACAAGCACTTACTTTAGCGATCTACAATACTATGTAGTACGGGATATGATATTAGATGAGCGGGTGCGCTTAGATGGGCGTGGATTGGAAGATATCCGTAACCTAGATATGGAAGTAGATGTATTGCCTTCCCCACACGGTTCGGCTTTGTTTACAAGGGGTGAAACTCAGTCAATTACAACAGTTACCTTAGGAACAGCTTTAGATGAATTATTGGTAGAAAGTGCTGCTAAGTCTGTTGATTCAAAGTTTTACTTACATTATAATTTTCCTCCTTTCAGTACGGGAGAGGTGAAGATGATGCGAGGGCAGAGTCGTCGTGAAATTGGACACGGTAATCTGGCACAGCGTTCTTTGAAGCAAATGATGCCGCAAGGTGATTTTGCTTACACTGTACGAGTAGTGAGTGATATTCTGGAATCAAATGGTTCTTCTTCTATGGCGACTGTTTGTGCCGGATCGCTGGCACTAATGGATGCAGGCGTGGGTATTCCAAAGCACGTTTCAGGTATTGCTATGGGATTGATTACCAAGGAAGATAAGTATGCTATCTTAAGTGATATTTTAGGCGATGAAGATCATCTGGGTGATATGGACTTTAAGGTAACGGGCACACGCGATGGTATTTGCGGCGTACAAATGGACATTAAGGTAGACGGCTTGAAAATGGAAGTAATGCAGCAGGCATTGAATCAGGCTAAGAATGGCCGTCTGCATATTCTTAATCATATGTATCAGGCTATTGATGGTGCCCGTGCTGAAGTGAAACCTCATGCTCCACGCATGGTGAAACTGTATATTGACAGAGAGTTTATAGGAGCTGTGATAGGGCCAGGTGGTAAAGTAATACAGGAAATGCAGCGGGAAACAGGTACTACCATCAATATTGAAGAGATTAACAATATGGGTGAAGTGAGCATCTTTGGTGCAGAGAAAGCAGGGGTAGAGCGTGCTGAAAAATGGATTAAAGGGATAGTAGCCGTACCGACTGTAGGTGAGACCTATGACTCCGTAGTAAAATCTATTATGCCGTTTGGTGCATTTGTAGAATTTATGCCAGGTAAGCAAGGGCTCGTGCATATCTCTGAGATAAGCTGGAAACGTTTAGAAACCCTGGAAGGTGTAGTGAAGGAAGGCGATCAGTTTAAAGTAAAATTGATTGGCACCGATCCTAAATCTGGCAAGTTCAAGCTTTCCCGTAAAGCTTTGATTCCAAAACCAGAATTTAAACCCAGAGAAGAGCAATCTGCTCCTCCGCAAGGTGAATAAAGAATAATGAGACCCCGGTTTACCGGGGTTTTTTATGGGCTGTAGTGTAGCATCTTTTAGCTTGGATGGTTAAAATCTTTCGTATAATTTTAAAACTTAAACGAGCCATACCCTTATTGACCAATATCGAGACAGTATTTTTTGCAAACGTTTCTTAAATTAACTTATAAGACATTGTTTATTAAAAAGAACCTTAAAGCTAGGCACGAACTATTGGGTATATTACTTGAGCACGACATTAAACAAAAACACACATCAAACATAGAATCAAAAAGTATTCACTTTGACGACATTGTCGCTAAACTCCCAAAGTATGACCGACACTTTTTGCTTGACAATCTTGACTATCTAAGAACAGTAGGAGAAATTTATTGCTCAATGGAGTTTGATAACTCAGTCTTTGCTATATATAGTTCAGGCGGTCATTCTTACCGTGAGAAAAAATATATTCGGGAAGGTGTCAAAGATCAGCTTAACTACATTTACGATATTGCTAAAACCCTTTCTGTTATTATTCTGCTGCTTATTGCTATTTGGACATTTATTAGAAATACTTACCAGACAGAATCAAATAAACAAGATATAAAGCAGTTACGCGAAGAAATACAACAGATGAAAAATAAAAACCAATAAATGTCTCTGGATAAAATGGTTTCCTTTACCCTTTTTTTATTATGAATTAACTTTACAAGAAAATAAACGCAGCATTGACAAGGTAATATGTTTGGAATATTTGCAAATAAAAGTAAAAATGAATGCCCGATTGACCCAGAGATGAGACTCTGGATGGAAAATGCCTTTTTATGGCTGGCTACACAGTTTGGTCACCATAACATTGCGACTAAACCCATGATTTTTCCCACGCCGGAACATTTTCCCATTCGTTATGACGGCTCAAAGGAATCTTTGATAGAAACAGCACAAATTGTGGCTAACCAAATGGAGATTGATATTAACGAAATAAACCTTGAGATATATGAACAAAATATTCAGAAATTGAACGAAGGCTTTGGACATGGAATATGGACTGAAGTAGATAAAGAAAGTGATGAAAAGCTAACTGCAGGTTTATACTTTGATAAAAATGAACAAGGTAAATACGATATTTTTATAGAAAGAGGAAATTTAAGTGACCCCGAAAATCTTGTCGCAACATTAGCACATGAATTTTCCCATATTAAAATATTAGGTGAAAAAAGGCTTGATTTTAATGATGAGCAATTGACAGATTTGACACCTGTGGTTTTTGGGTTAGGTATCTTTAATGCTAATTCTGCTTTTAAAGAACATAAATCATTTGACAGCTACGGACATAATAGTGTTGGATACTTAAAACAAAAAGAATGGGGTTATGCATTAGCGCTCTATACTTTCTTTCGACAAGAAGAAAATCCCGATTGGATAAAATATTTAACTCCAAATATAAAATCTGACTTCAAAAAAAGCATGGATTTTATTACCGTTAATCAGGATAAAGTTTTCAATGAAGAGTATAAAGGTAAAGAAGGCGGCTGATAATTTTTTTTAACTATAGTAATTGTATAAAGAATATTTGCCAGCCAATTTCACGATCATTTTAATCGATTACTTTTACTCTTTTTATTTATGGCCGTATATATACAAGTACAATTTTCGCAACTGCAGCAAGAGCAGATTGATTTATTGATTGCCGGACTTAGCGAAGCCGGGTTTGAAGGATTTGAAGAACAGGAAACCGCATTACTTGCATTTGTACCGCAAGAGGCATTTGATGCTGCAACTGTAGACACCATTGCAAAGACAGTAAGCGCATGCTATACCGTAACAAGTATTGAAGAAACAAATTGGAACCAGCTATGGGAATCCAATTTTGATCCGGTAGTAGTTGGCAACTTTGTCGGTATTCGTGCCAGTTTTCATCAGCCGATCACAACAGTTGCTCATGAGATACTAATAACCCCCAAAATGAGTTTTGGTACAGGACACCATGCTACAACCTATATGATGGTTGACCATATGCAGGATATATTGTTTGAAGGAAAAACGGTTTTTGATTTTGGAACAGGTACAGGCGTGTTGGCTATACTGGCAGAAAAACTCGGTGCAGCCTCCGTTACGGCTATTGATAATGACCAGTGGAGCATCGACAATGCACGGGAAAATATCGTCAACAATTATTGCAACAGCGTAGAGCTTATAAAAGCGGATACAGCTTCCTTGGATAAGCAATTTGATATCATCCTTGCAAATATTAACAAGAATGTGATTTTAGAAAATTTAGCTGTTTTATTTAAACAACTAAGTAATGAAGGCGTTCTTTTCCTAAGCGGACTATTGCAGGAAGATGAAAAGGATATCCGGCAGGCAATTGAAAATTTTGGTAAACATACCGTAGACACAGATCGACGTGGGAATTGGTTATTTTTAAAAGTCTTTGTAAATCAATAGTTATTGCTAAGATTGACGTATTAAATTATTGTTACCAACTACTTTTTTTTCGTTATTTTCGTAATTCAACTTCAACCCCAGATTTCTTATGAATGAACTACTACTAATAGTTCTTGCATATTTGATTGGTAGTGTTCCCAGTTCCGTTTGGGTGGGCAAGCGTTTCTTTAATATAGATATAAGAGATTATGGTAGTGGCAATGCGGGTGCTACCAACACATTTAGAGTACTGGGCCCTAAATGGGGAAGCATTGTAATGCTGGCTGATATTCTTAAAGGTACACTGGCTGTAAAACTTGCTTTGTTATTGCCTGAATATGGCGATAGTGAAATCCGATTTATCAATTTACAAGTAGGGCTTGGGCTAGCCGCCGTGATTGGGCATATATTTCCTATCTGGGCCGATTTTAGAGGCGGAAAAGGCGTAGCGACTTTATTTGGTTTAGTTGTAGGCATTTCTCCCTGGACAGCTTTATCCTGCTCGGGTGTGTTTCTGCTGGTGCTTTATCTTACCCGCTTTGTCTCCTTAAGTTCTATTTTGGCCAGTGTAGCATTTCCGGTTTTTATTCTGATTATTTTCAATGTAGATAATAATATGTACCGGGTATTTGCCATTGCGGTAGCGCTCATGGTCATTCTTACTCATCAAAAGAACATAGGGCGTTTACTCCGCGGTAGTGAGAGCAAAGTGCCTATTCTTAAACACAGGGATCGCCGCAGGCAGCGCCGCCGAGAAAATCTTTCCTGAGAAACAACTTTTACTGCTTTAAAAAAGTCTTTTAGTTTCCATATAAACTATTCAACTTTGTACAAGTTGGTATAAAGATTGGTTTATTTTAGAAAGTAAAACTATTTACAAATATGAGGCGCATTATTGCATTCATTTTAATAGCAGCTACAGTTACTGTATCCTGCTCCCGCAACCCTCTTTCAGGGAAAAATCAGTTTACGTTATTACCTGAATCCGAGCTGCAATCAATGGCACAGCAGGAATACACTCAGTTCTTGACTGCTAATAAAGTGGTAGCTACAAATACCAGTAAAGATGCAGAAATGGTAAGGAGGGTAGGAGAACGCATTACCCGCCAGGTAGAACAGTATTATAAGGAAAATAATATTAGTGACCGCTTGCAAGGTTTTAACTGGGAATATAATTTGGTAAATGACCCCAATGTAAATGCCTGGTGCATGCCGGGGGGCAAAATTGTAGTGTATACCGGCTTGCTGCCTATTACCCAAAATGAGGCAGCGTTGGCTGTGGTAATGGGTCACGAAGTATGTCACGCATTGCTACAACACGGTAATCAGCGCATGAGCCAGGGGCTTATGCAACAATTGGGTGGAGTAGCGCTTACTGTAGCATTAGCCAACAAGCCTGCTCAGACGCAAAACCTTTTTATGCAAGCCTACGGGGTAGGTTCTAATGTAGCAGTAATGCTACCTTTTTCCCGCAAACATGAATTGGAAGCAGATAGATGGGGATTAATATTTGCGGCAAAGGCCGGTTACAACCCACAAGAGGCTATTCCACTTTGGGAACGTATGGAAAAAGCGGGTGGTGGACAAAAGCCGCCGGAGTTTTTAAGCACACACCCTAGTGAAGGAAACCGTATTGCGCAGCTACAAAAAATAATGCCTGAAGCTTTAAAGTATTATAAACCAATAGGTCAGTAGGTTCTGTAGATAATTTATTGTAAATCTAAATTTTAGTCGGATTTCTTCTATTAATAAGAGGAAAACCGGCTATTTTTTTGTACCTTTGCAATCCCTGCATATGAGAACGCTGATAATCAATCGCTAATATTTTTGATTATCAGGTAACTCTTAAAATTGATTCAAAATATGTTACCAACAGTTTTTGAAAAATTACAGTTAACAGACGAGAAAAATTTATTAATCCAAGGCCTCCCTTCTTCCATCGAAAAACAGTTCAGCAAATTATCTTTCGCCAAAAACATGACGCCTCTTTTAAAGAGCAGGAAAATTGATTTTGCCCTTGTTTTTGCCGTAAACGAAAATCAGCTGAATGGTATTTTGAAAGAAGTAATGCCTTCTTTAAAGGGAGAGTCTAAGTTTTGGGTAGCTTACCCCAAAACCACATCAAAAATCGTAACTGACTTAAATCGTGAGTGCAGCTGGAACAGGCTCACCTGCGAAGGTTATGAAAGTGTGGAAAGGGTAGAGCTCGATCATGTTTGGAGTGCTTTGCGTTTCGTAAGAGGTGAGGACCACCGTGGTGAAGAAGTGGTAGCAGTCTCTCGTAAGCGCCAGTCTGTAGCAGTTGCTGAGTAAAATATTTACATTTTAGTGTACGTTTGCCGGGATACCCCGGCAAACTTTTTTTATGCAATACCTGAATGTAGAAATTAAGGCAAAGTGCAATAATTTTTCCTTTATTAGAGAATACCTTATTACCAAAGCAGCAGAATTTAAAGGAACAGATACCCAAATTGATACCTACTTCATTACCCCCAACGGACGATTGAAACTGCGTGAGGGAACTATCGAGAACAACCTTATTTTTTATAATAGGGAAAATCTCCCCTCTGCAAAAAACTCCTGGTTTACACTCGCAAAAATCATCCCTGGCTCCAATCTTAAAGAAGTGCTTTCTCTGGCATTAGGTAAGCTTATTGTTGTAAAAAAGGAGCGGGAAATATATTTTCTGGAGAATGTAAAATTCCATCTGGATAGGGTGGAGGAGCTAGGCACATTTGTAGAAATAGAAGCCAGCAATATGTATGCTCCAGATAAAACCCGTGACGAGCTACAGGTGCAATGTAATTATTATAAGAATGCTTTTTCCATACAGGATAGCGATCTACTTACTCACTCCTATAGTGATATGCTCCTCGGTAAGTAATGCTGCTTCATTTTTTGATCGAAATCAAAAAGATGCTTTTGTTGTTGCTATTATTTTATTAAAAGAATATGAAAGCCTACTATTGTTCTATAAATAATGATCATAGAGAACCAAGAGCCGTTGGATGATAACCTATGAATTTTTACTAATTACCACGCGAGAATGGAATCAGCTTTTGAGTATGCTAAAGGAGAGATGCAATCTCTTCTTTAGTTTTTAAATAATAACAGCTCCCATTTTCTTTACAAGTGCCATCTCCATTTGCTTTAGATGTTCATGTGTTTGTATCAGTGGGATATATTCTTCCTGACTATGCTCTTTTTCGAGGTCTAGTTGATTCTCTACAATCATCCGCTTTAGCTTACGCATTTTGAGATAGTTTATTGCCGATTCAACCTGCTCTGCTGTACGGTCTTCTCCCAACTTTAAAAAGCTTTGCAGCTTGTCTTTATTTTCACTTTGTATATTCTCCATGAAAGCGCTGTAGGATTGCGCAAACAATGATGCCTGATACCCTGAAGATTGGCTATATTCATTTTTCCAATGCTCACTTTCTTCATAAGGAAAATTTAATAAGGATACGGCAAATGCGCTCAAGTGAGTATCAGGATGGTAAATAAAATACGCCTTTTCTGCTTTCTGGATATCTTCCTGTAGTAAAGCTCTAAAAAGTGCAATCATTTGGAGCACTTCCTTGTTGTCAATCAATGTTTCGTCAGGCAACTCTTCCAAGATGTGTTCAGCGATAAATCTTGTTTCGTCCCATTTTTTGTTACCGTGTTCTAACAAAATGCGAGCTACTTCACGTTCTTGCAATTCATCTTTAAACAAAAGGTTGAACGTAGCATCATCAAAATTACCAGCCTCTCCCTGCTTTGCATTTTCTTCTCGTTGTGCAATCGTATCTATAGGTTGCTTGCGCTCCATTGTGGTGATACGATCACGAATAAATTTGTTCACAAGAGTATGCAAACCGGCTTCGTCGATTTTAAGTAAGGCAGCGCACTGCTTAATATAATCCTGCTGCCGGGTAAAATCTTCTGCTTTATTAATGCGGGAAATCGTTTCTGCCATGCGGTTAACGACTTCTGCTTTGCGTACAGAGTCGTTTCCTGCATCTTTCAAAGCCACTTCTAATTGAAAGAGAATAACATCTTTTTTACTTACATTGACAAAATCACGAAAAGCTGCCGCACCTACTTTATTTACGTAACTGTCCGGATCCTCGTTATCAGGTATCAATACCAATTTGACATTCAAACCCTCTTCCAGCGCCATATCAAGTCCACGTAAAGCTGCTTTTACACCAGCTCCATCACCATCGTAAATAATAGTAAGATTGTTGGTGTATTTGCGTACCAGTCGTAATTGATCAGTTGTAAGAGACGTACCTCCAGAGGCTACCACATTTTCAATACCTGCCTGATGCAAAGAAATTACATCGGTATATCCTTCTACAAGAAAGCATTCATTTGCTTTGTCTATAGCTGTTCGGGCAAAATAAGATCCGTAGAGGATTTTACTTTTATTATAAATTTCGTTTTCCGGGGTGTTAATATACTTGGGTGCTTTATCGTTTTTTTTCAATATCCGGGCACCAAAACCTAATACTTTACCACTATGGTTGTGAATAGGGAAAATGACCCGCTCCCGGTAATTGTCGATTAGCTGATCATTCCTGTTGACTGATAAACCAGACTTTACTAATAAGTCAGGGTTGTATTGATTAGCCGTTGCTTCTTTTGTAAGCGCATCTTTTTGCTGTGATGCATAGCCCAACTGAAATTTCTTTATTATCGTCTCCTGAAAACCTCTTTCTTTAAAGTAGGATAAACCGATATCCTGCCCTTCTTCCGTATCCCATAAAGCGGCAGAAAAAAACTGCTGCGCAAAATTATTCAAAATATAAAGGCTATCGGCCGTCTGGTATAACTGGCGTTGCTCATCATTGACAAAAGTTTCTTCTATCTCTATTCCGTATTTTTTTGCCAGCCATTTTAGGGCATCTACATAGCTATACTTTTCATGTTCCATCACAAAACTGATGGTATTCCCGCTTTTGCCACAGCCAAAACACTTATAGATTTCCTTACTGGGAGAAACCGTAAATGAAGGCGTCTTTTCGTTATGAAAAGGACAATTCCCAATATAGTTGGTACCTCTTTTTTTCAGCTTCACAAATTCACCGACGACATCAATAATATCCAGCCGGTTCAGTATTTGTTGTATAGTATCCTGCGAGATCATAATTGTAAACCGGAATTGGTCTGCGAATATACTTAAGCTAATTAAGAATAACTATCTCCTATATAAGTGATTGCTCAACCTTCATTTAGTAAGTTCTATCCTATTCTCATTCAATGAAAAGGCGCTTTTTGTAGATAAAAACGGCTTTTTTCTGACGAAACTATCTTAAATTAGAGTTACCATCCACCACCCGGGAGAATAGGAGGAAACAATTTTTTTCACTCTTTTAATATTTTATCCCATGGTTCAGGTAGAAACATCATTGCTTACAGAAGAATGCAATAACTGGAGAGCTGCACTTCGTCAGTTTCGGGGAGAACTTTCTAACGATAAATTACAACTCCAGCAAGCCGTTACTCACCCTATGACAAACGATTTACTAAAAGAAGTAGATCATCTTCACAACCAGTTTCATATTCAGCTCATCAACATTCACGATCTCAAGCAAACTATTAAGGCACATGTAAAAAAAATAGAGGAGGAGGTGAATGAGTATAAAGGAATGCTAAATGACGAGACTATTGCAGCGCATGATGTTCTACTCGATCGCTATCAAAGCCTTACCAGTACCTTAACCGAACTACGAAACGGTTTTAGCGACTTCTTAAGTAAGACAACATAAAAGTAGTTGGCTATTCTTTAAAGCGATAAACTCTATGCACACTTAGCTTATGTAAGAATATTGTTTGTAGGTGTAATAGGAGCAGGAAGATCAATTTCTTCCAGCATTTCCCGCAAATCTATTTCAATAGTACGGCTCATGGCTGTAATAGGCACATCATTGGCACCACCTTCAAAAGGATTTTCTGTGCTTTCTCCTACTTTTTCCATAGCCAGAAAAACCCAGCCAACAATAGCACTGAATGGAACGGTGAGCCATATAAAATTATCGCCTATTTTATGAAATTCAGTAAGGATACCGAGTGGTATACAAAAAACAAATAGTCGTATAAACATTTGATTGATGGTGGCAAACTGTCGGGGATAAGGGAAGTTTTTAATACGTTCACATTTTCCCTGTTGTTCATAAAGATCAACCAATCTATTTTCTAACTCTACATAATTCAGGGGCTCTATCAACTGTTTTTCTTTCAATACTCTAAGCTGTGCTGATTGTAATGTAATAAGATGTGTGGCCCTGTTTTTCTTACTCATAACATATGCAAAGTCTTCCGGAGATAAGAAAGGCTTTATGGTATCTTCCAGCGTTGTTCTCCACTCGTCTACCACATAGCGAGTCAGGTACTCTTCATTAGAAGGTTTCCCTTTTATATTTTCCCAGGTTCGTGATTCTCTTAATTGAAATCGTAAAGCTGTTAACCAGGCTATATGTCGATAGATGAGTTGTTGATGAAGGTTTGCCAATGCTTGCCGGTCACCGCTTGTAACAAAATCTTTAACCATCATACTGAAAGAACGGCTGGTATTCACAATAGCACCCCATATTTGCCTAGCTTCCCAGAGACGGTTATATGTTTGTGTATTTCGAAAACCCACAATGAAAGCCGCTGCCGTACCAATTAAAGCAATAGGTACCCAAGGGATGGCTAGCCATTTAAAATCGAGTACACTATACAAAACTGTTTGTAAGATGGCCCAAATAACAAGAATATAGATATCTCTGCGAGTCCAAAGCAGAAATTCCAGAAGTGTGTAGCGTTTACCTGCGTGCATAAGACGAATTGTACTTAAAATTAGCAATTTGACAATAATTGCAGCAACTACTAAATATTATGTATGCCGGAAAAATGAGCTTTTTATTATTTTTCCGTTTTAAAATCAATTTCATCTACATGTATAGAGCAGGCTTTTTGCTGCTGTTTTTTATTGTGTATGTTTATTCTAACGCCCAGATTCAACCCTGTATTGACGTTCGTCTAACTGACGAAAATCAGTTAGCGGGTAGGGGCGTATATGATTTTAATAATAAATGGACACCTGGAACAACTATACGGGTAAGCTTTATCAATGGCACGGTGTGGCAACAAGAGCAGGTAAAAAAACATGCAGAGCAATGGAGCCGGTATGGAAATGTTCGTTTTCTGTTTTTGACTTCTGGCATAGGAGATGTTCGTGTAAGCTTCAATAAAAAAGGGTCTTACTCCTATATTGGTACGGATGCAAAGCAACGTCCCAAAAATGCTGAAACCATGAACCTGGGTTGGATAGACCCTGATAAAACAGAACGCCAGATAAGAGCCATTGTACTACATGAGTTTGGTCATGCATTGGGTTTACTCCATGAGCATATGAATCCATTGAGTGATATCAAATGGAACAAACCGGTTGTATATGCCTATTATCTTCAATACGAGGGTTGGAACAAGAAAATGGTAGATCAACAGGTTTTTGGAAGATATAGTGTCTCTATGACTAATCGGAAATATGACCCGCTTTCTATTATGCACTATCCCATACCGGCAGATTTTACAAGCGATGGTTATGCTGTTGGCGAAAATGACGATCTCTCAGAAAGTGATAAGAAGTTAATAGCAGAGCTATATCCATTTAATAAAACATATCCAACCGAAAATAAAATCAATCTATGGAGCCGCCTACAGGATCTTTCGATAGAGTATAACGTAACGGAAAATGGTCAGTTAGGAATGCGCATCAATCAAAGTTTTTTGGTGTTTAATGCGCGGAACGAACAATGCATTATGGCGGTCTATTTTTATAATGCAGAAAATAGTGAGCCTTTACCAGACAGAAATGGCATTAAGGCAACAGTGGATAACAAAGTGGCCAGCTATACATATTTTACTCCGGCATTTGTTCGCACGCAGTATAAAGAGCTTTCTGTTTTTATGCCCTATGATGAGTTTGATTTGAGAAAAGGCAGCTATCGTTTAAAATGTTATGTAGCCTTATTCAACTCAAAAGATGAATTAATCAATAGCAGTGGTTACCAGTATTTTACTTATACAAGTGAGGCAGCTGATATACGAGGACGAAAAGAAGAGGTGAATCCTTAGAACTTCACACACTCGTTTAATTCTTTTTCCGTATAGGCCAATCCATATTGTTGCAGTACTTCATCCGGCACACCATTCCATTTATTAGGCGTATTACCTGCATAGCCAATATCTTTTACCCCTATTGCGGAAGTGTAAAAACCTGTGGCTGTAAGATTACGCATTAGTGAGAAAAAAGCAACTCCCTGTTGCATCTCCGGCTTCGCTTTGGCGGGGTAAGCTATTTCATCAATCAATTCGATCCTTTGCTGCTCAGTACAAGCGGTAAATGATTTTTCATACCGTTTTAAGCATTGCATATCCAGCCAGCGTAAGCCACCGCGTAAGGGTAACTGATGCTGCGGCATATCCTTAACGATGTACTCAATAAATTCCGGCACTTTAGCCTCAGAAGCGCTGCCACTTACTTCATCTTTAGGTATAATAATATCTGCTAAGACGGTGATAGTGGCCATTTCTCCTTCTGTAAAAAAGCGGCCTTTCGCAGCAATTTCTTTTTCATGTGCAATTTCCTGATCGTATCTGTCCAAGTTAAGCTCGGGGAGAGCATTTTCTTTCGGAATATCTTTTTTCTCTTCTGTTTTACAACCTGTAGCCAATACACCACCAGCCAAGGCTCCGGTTGCAATAAGCTTTAATGATTTTCTTCTATCCATGATAAATAGTATTACTGAGAGAAATGATTAAAGGTTTTGTTTTTTTAATTCATCAATGATGTACTCACTTGCCCGCATACTTAATGCAAGGATTGTCCAGGTGATATTTTTATCTGCTTGTGAAGTAAATTGTCCTCCATCAACATTAAACAAGTTTTTACAATCATGTGCCTGGCTCCATTTATTTAACGCAGAGCGTTTAGGATCATCACCCATACGTATTGTGCCTGCTTCATGTATTATCTCGCCGGGCTTATTTAAGCCATAATTATTTTCAGGTCCACCCGTTCCCCAGGTAATAACGGCTCCCATATTGTGCATGATTTCTTTAAACGTTTCCTGCATGTGCTTGGCTTGTTTTACCTCATGCTCACTCCATTTTACATTGAAACGTAGTACGGGAATACCATACTTGTCAACAACATTTGGATCTATCTCGCAGTAATTGTGTTCAAAAGCGACTGCTTCTCCACGACCCGCCATTCCTACATTAGCACCATAGAAAAAACGCATATCTTCTTTCAACGAAGCACCATACCCTCCGGCTTCTTTTTGCTTTCCGTTTACTGCATATTTACCATTCATGCCTTCCATGCCAAATCCAAAACCGTAAGCCGGTTGCCCCATTCCTCCCCAATACTCAATGTGATATCCTCTCGGAAAATCTAATTTCTTATTATCCAACCACCAGGGAGAGTAGACATGCATACCGCCTACACCATCTTCATTGTAGCGTTTTCTTCCAAAAATTGCTGGTATAAAACCACCTACTGCAGCACCGGTAGAGTCATGTAAATATTTTCCAACAACGTTACTGCTATTAGCCAATCCATTGGGATGGCGCGGCGACTTGGAGTTTAATAATAAACGAGCCGACTCACAAGCACTGGCGGCTAGTATTACTACTTTCCCTTCTACCTGATATTCCTGTAAATCATCTTTACTTACATACGATACACCTGTTGCAAGACCTTCTTTGTTTGTAAGTACTTCTCTTGCCATAGCATTGGCAATAATATCAATGTTACCCGTTTTTAAGGCAGGGTTTATAAGCACATTGGGAGAAGAAAAATCCGCTTTGTAATAACTACAGTTACGGCTGCACTGTCCACAGAAAGCACAAGGAGCCCTATCCTTATTGTCGGGTAATTGTTGTGTCAATATCGATAAGCGAGAGGGCATAACTTTAACACCCGCTTGTTCTGCCCCTTTCTTTATCATCAGTTCATGTAGCCTCGGTTTAGGCGGGGGAAGAAAGATGCCATCCGGCTCATTATCCATTCCTTCTACCGTACCAAAAATGCCAACTAGCTTATCTACTCGATCGTAAAAGGGTTTGATATCATCATAACTTATTGGCCAGTTTTCGCCAAGTCCGTCAATACTTCTACGCTTAAAATCTTTGGGACCAAATCGCAATGAAATTCGCCCCCAATGGTTGGTGCGTCCACCCAGCATCCTACTACGAAACCAATCCCATTCGGTACCTCTTGCTTTTGTGTAGGGCTCTCCCTCTAATTCCCACCCACCATAGCTGGCATCAAAATCGCCAAAGGGGCGGAGTTTAGTTGAAGCGCCACGACGTGGAGAATCCCAGGGGTTTTTAAACTGTGTAATATTTTTTACTGGATCATACAAAGGACCTGCTTCTACAATACATACTTTTAATCCGGCATTTGCCAGTATGTACGCTGACATTCCCCCTCCAGCACCCGAACCTACAATAACGACATCGTATTTCTTAGGTTGTTTTTTGATTTGTAAATCTCCCATGGTTATAAGTGGATCGTTGTATTAGAAATATGGCTCAATTTACATTGTAAAGAATTATTATTACAATATATCGCTTAGATTTTTTGTCCTATTTCTAAGTCATCCTGCAATTTATATTATACTATTCTTGTACAGGACATAAAAGCGAGGACACTTTACAGTCCATTAACAATTTACAGAGGTAGCGCTATATTTAAAGAAAGCTGCTGCTTTATTCACTCTGTAGATATCTTAGTATTCGTATATTTATTAGTACAACAAAAGCCTGCAACAATTAAATGAAACGAATGCTTCTTTGCCTGCATTTACTATTGGGAATAATGGCCTGCAAACAAAAAAAACAGGATCTCAATAACTATCCGGTGTATGAGGGGAATGATCTGGGCGTTACCTACGCTAAAGAAACATCTGCATTTCGTATATGGTCGCCAGTCGCCACTAATGCGGAATTATTACTTTACACGGATAACTCAGATGCAGCAGACAAAGTAATCGCTATGGAAAAAGCAGAAGGGGGGACCTGGAAAGCTTTTGTGCAGGGAGATTTAAAAGGAAGATTATATGCCTTTCGAGTTAAGATAAATGGCAAGTGGTCTGCAGCCGTTCCCGATCCTTATGCTATAGCCACAGGAGTAAATGGCAAAAAAGGAATGGTCGTAGATATAAGTGAAACGAACCCTCATGACTGGGCTATAGATACACTACCTTCTTTTGGTAATGCTACTGATGCTATTATTTATGAACTGCATATTCGAGATGCCACTATTGCTGCCAACTCCGGCGTAAAGAATAAAGGTAAATTTTTAGGACTAACTGAGGAGGGAACAAAAAACAATAAAGGCCATTCCACAGGAATTGATCATATAAAAGAAATGGGCGTAACGCATGTACAATTACTTCCATTTTTTGATTTTCTTTCTATAGATGAAACAAAACTAGATACGCCTCAGTACAACTGGGGGTATGAGCCGCTTAATTATAATGTTCCTGAAGGCTCTTATGCTACTAATCCCTATGATGGTATTTCAAGAATTAAAGAGTTGAAGCAGTTAATAAAAACGTTTCATGATAATGGATTGCGTGTTGTTATGGATGTCGTGTACAACCACACTATGCTTACCAAGAATTCGTGGTTTAATGAACTGGTACCGGATTATTATTATCGACAAGATAAAGACGGCAATTTTTCCGATGCGACTGCTTGTGGAAATGAAACTGCCAGCGAGCGCTATATGGTGCGAAAATTCATACTAGAGTCGCTGTTATTTTGGGTAAAGGAATATCGCATAGATGGATTCCGCTTTGATTTAATGGGTGTACATGATACTGAAACAATGAACCTGATTGCAAAAGAATTGCGAAAAGTAAAACCCGGTATATTATTATATGGCGAAGGGTGGACAGCAAAAGAGTCTCCTTTTCCTGAAAAAGATCGGGCGCTTAAGAAAAATGCTTCTCTACTAAGTGATATTGGTGTTTTCAGTGATGATATACGGGACGGAATTAAGGGTAGCGTATTTGTTGAGAAAGAGAAAGGATTTGTAAGCGGGCAACCGGCTATGGAAGAGAGTATAAAATTTGGAGTAGCTGCCGCGGTCAAACACCCGCAGGTAGATTATACAAAGGTCAACTACTCTAAAGCCCCTTATGCCACTCATCCTAGTAATACAATCACTTATGCTGAATGTCACGACAACCATATTCTCTGGGATAAGCTGAAGCTTTCTGCGCCTGCTAATACGGATAAAGAAAGAATCAGTATGCATAAACTGGCTCATGCAATTGTGTTAACAGCTCAAGGCATACCTTTTTTACACGCAGGTTCTGAATTCTTACGTACAAAAAAAGGGAATGAAAACTCTTATAATGCAGGCGATAGCATTAACGAAATCGATTGGGATTTAAAATCACAATACCACGACGTTGTAGATTACATACGAGCATTGATTCGGTTGCGAAAAGATCATCCGGCTTTTCGGATGTTGACAGGTGAGCAAGTGGCAAAGAACATTCGTTTTTTAGATGTTCCGGCAACGGTAGTAGCTTTTGAACTTGATGGTAAAGCACTGGGGGATACATGGAGTAAGATACTGGTAGTATACAATGCCAATAATAGTATTGTAAACCTGCCGGGAAATTCTTGGAAACAGTTTTTGCTACCGGGACAAGAAAGTAGTTTACAAGGGGTAGGCGAGAAACAAACTCTCACTATATCGCCGATAAGCTGTCAAATTTTTTATAAGGAATAAAATATTACGATACAAGCCTTCGTTAATTAGTCGGTCTTTGCAAAACTTTAAGGAATGAATTTGCAGCAGTAGCTCCATTTTGGCTGTCTTAATTCCAAACGTACGACTATGAAACGATTCGTATTATTATTGACCTCGCTTATAGCAATAATAGCCCTCATTGAAGGGCTATTGAAGCGTTTCTAACTTACCTAAGTGTGTTCTTACTTTCTTCCTAGAAGTCTTTATTTAACAGCTTTATTGACATACGCCGATATCCAACCTACCTGTCCATTTTTTACAAGATCAAATTGCTTTGACTCATAAACGGAAGTGAATTGACGCATTATTTTGAGCAATAATCCTGTTCCTGACATTAATGATCGCTGGTCAAAAACTTTGTGTACACGCTTTACTTCTTCCGTAATCTTTTTCTTATCCTCAGCTGTTTCTCCTTTTTTAGAAAGCTCAGCATCCGTCAAAGATTTGTATTGCGTTACTAATTTTTCGGCGAAGTCGGTGACTTCTTTAAAAGTAACTCTCACCGAGGATTTATTAATATCCTCTGGTCTAATCAATGTGGCAATGGACCAGGCAATACCTCCGCTGAAAGTGATATTGTCGCTCATGGGGTAAGCGCCGCTGGAGTTAATCGCATAAATGATATCTGAATTTTCTGCTGCTTGCAATACTCGATTTAGTTGTTTCTGATAGTTTGCCAGTGTTTGATCAAATTCATCTATTCTTTTTTCCGTTGCATTAGCAATACTTCTTGTTCCCCAGTCTACCTGAAATAATCTGAAGTTATTTACATTCCCTAGAGGGAAAAAACCACCTTTAGTATTACCACTGCCAATGTCAATTAAAAAGGTAGTGTATCTTTTTGTTTCAGGAATAATACCGAGATGGGAGAGTCGGGCTTCTTCGATTACATCCACTACATCTACTTTCTTTTCCGGTTGCTTTATTTTTTGCCGAAAAGAATTGATGAGCGAACTTACTTCCTGCATCTGATCATCTTTTTCTGCCTGCATTTTCACACCACTGCTAATAACAGTATATACTTGCTCTTCAGGAATATTATATTCATTGATTGCTTTCTCATATAAATCGTATAACCCATTAAGCGTAGCTTGCGAAGTAGGTTGAGAGAAAGAAATAAAATCTGTGTTAACAGAAGTGTCTTTTAAAATAGTATATCCATCTTTCTTTGAAGACTTACCCATTTCCAATACACTTAGCTTTACTCCTTTTGAACCTACTTCAATTCCGGCATATTTGTCAAGGTTTTTTGTCGCTGTCGATGACTGACTATAAGCAGTATAACTCAGGCCTGCGTTGAGCAACAATGCCAATAAAGAAGTACGGGTAAGATTACAATTCATAGCAATGATTATTTGAACAGTAAATCTACACAATCGAATAGACACTTGTTTCTCCATCGTATATTTACGATGTATGCACTGTGTAGAAAATGTGCTAAATCCATATATCGCATAGCTTTCCTATTTTCACCAATTTGATGGCCAAACTTTTCTCTTACTTTTTTAGATAGCCTTGTCTCTCTTTGCATAATTTTTATTTACTAGCTACATGCCATTTGCTAGGGCTATTTCAAAAAGCTCAAATTTGGAAAAAGGAGTATGAGCCCCAATTACTACTTAAAACCACTACAGGCAGGAGGCATGTTCTATGCCTGGGGATTAAAGCGTAGAACCCTGGGGTTCTAATTTTGCTTAAACAAAGCATTCTATATAAGCAGAGTAGGCATATAATTAATTTGTTTGCTAATTTTAGTTTAAGGGAAAAAATACAAATTCTCATAACGATAATTTGTATAAAAGAGGATCAAAAAAGATTGAATGCAGGATAAACATGACAAGGTAAAGGCGCTTATTGATTTTGTACAAAACATACATCCAATAAGTAAAGCAGCGGCTAATTACATAGCAGAAAGTTGTTTTGTTCAAAAAACACAACGAGGGAAATATCTTTTAAAACCCGGAGAGTATTGTCAAAATTATTACTTTATTTCCAGCGGCTTACTTCGTGCTTTTACAAAAATGGAGGGTAAAGAGGTAACTACCTGGATAAACCTGGAAGGATCTATCGCAACTTCTATTAGGAGTATGTCAAAAAATGAGCCTTCACAGGAATATATACAAACACTCGACGATTGTGAGTTTATCGTAATTCCCTATGGTGCACTAGACAATATGTATAAAAATTTTCCGGAAATGAATGTTGTGGGTAGAGTGGTGATTACTGCTTATTATGGTTTTGCAGAGGAGAGAGCGTTTATCTCCCGTATTCCTAATGCCGAAAAAAGATACCATTTCTTTTTGGAGAATAATGCAGATATAGCAACAAGAGTTGCTTCAAAATACATAGCTTCCTACTTGGGAATGACAGAGGAAACACTAAGCCGTATTAGAAGAAAATATAAAATGAAGTCGCTAAAGTCCTTGTCCCACGCTGTGAGCTATCAATAGCGATCTCTTCCTCTGTTAGGATTATACCCGCCGCCCTTATTAAAGCCACCGCTATTACCGCGTTGATTATTACTTCTAAAACCACCACCACCGCCACCAGATCCCATTTGGCGCTCTTCGGCTTGCTTTACAATAAGCGGTTTTTTGCCTAAGGAAATATCATTAAGCCCTTCGATAGCTTCTTTTGCTTCTGCATCCACGGGCATTTGTACAAAACCAAAACCGCGGCTTTTACCGGTTTCTTTGTCCATTGCAACTTTAGCAGAGGCTACTGTTCCAAATTTTTCAAAAATTTCTTCCAGTTCTGCATCATCAAGATCATACGGGAGGCCGGCAACAAAAATGTTCATATCAAGGATTTTGACAAAAATAAGGAACTCTTTTTGTACAACTCAAGAAAATAATTAACCCTATTTAGAAAGGGGCAGGTGTAGTAGTGGGTTTATGTTCAAGCATTTCTTTATAGGAGGTAAAGGCTTTAAATACAGCATCGGCTGATTCCTGCTGGCCTTTTTCACTATTTAGGTATTCTTCCTCTTCTCTATTGCTTAAAAAGCCAAGCTCGATTAATATGCTGGGCATGCCAGTGGCTTGTAATACCCATATACCTGTGTGGTTTCTTTGTTTTACACCGCGGCTTAACCTTCCTTTGGCAACAAACTCTTTTTCTACAAAATCAGCCAGTGCCAGGCTTTTATTAAAAAAATATTGTGCGTAGATAAGCATTCTGGCTTTTTCTGCCGGGTCGGAGGGGTCAGGGAGTTCCATCTGAACAATGGTGGAATCCATTTCACCATAGTCTTCTGTAAGTGTTTTGTTAACGGCGCTTACTTTCGCATCGTTTTTATTTACAGCCCAGATATACGTTTCCGTTCCGTGTGCAGGGTTGGGTGTAGAAGTGTACGAATACGTAGCTACCTGGCGAGTCACCTTTTTGCGTTTGCTTCCTTTTCCAGTATAGCTGGTTACATTTTTATAACCGGTATGTTTCCTGTTGCGGATAGCTGGTGCGGAGTTGCAGTGAAAGGAGATAAAAAGATCGCCGGCAGACTCATTGGCAAGTGTAGCACGATAGCGGTTACCTTCACCAGGAGTTCTCTTATTGCCTGCCATCTCATCCGTAGTGCGGGTATAAATAATTTTAATATCAGGATATTCTTTTTCTATGGTTTTGCCAAATTTGAGCGCTACGGCAAGACTTACTTCTGCTTCGGTAGAAAAACTGCCTTTTGTACCAGGATCTATTCCTCCATGCCCCGGGTCAATAATCAATGTTTTTATAGCAGCTTTTTGAATAGGTTTTTTGGTTGAAAAAGAGTAGAACGCTATAAGGGTTATTGCCGCCGTTACAATGAGTATAAGTCTCCTTTTTACCATATCTTTTTTTCTTTCTGAAGTTTTATATAATGAATTAAGTTTTATACCGCATTTTCTATATAAGAACGAATAGCGGCTACTATATTAGCGACTATTTCATTTTGTCCTTTCTCGCTGTTAAGATACTGCTCTTCTTCCTTATTTGAAATAAATCCTAATTCAATCAATACACTGGGCATTCCCGTGGCTTGTAATACCCAAATACCTTCATCATTTCGCTGCTTTACTCCACGGCTCGTTCTTCCTGCATTTATAAACTCTTTCTCTACTAGGTTGGCAAAGTGTAAGCTTTTATTAAAAAAGTATTGTGCATATAATAGCATCCTCGCTTTTTCCAATGAATTAGAAGGGTCGGGAAGGCGAAGTTTTAATTCCTTACCAGTTAAAGAATCAGTCAGCTCTCCGTAATATTCTATTTTACCTACTGAATTAATTTTTGCAGCATTCTTATTGGCTGCCCAGATATACGTCTCGGTACCTCTCGCATGATTGGGTACCCATCGTTTCTCATACACTTTTTCCTTAACGGTAGTTGTTTTTTTGTTTTTGCCTTTACCTGTTGTTTTTTTTACAAGTTTGGTACCTGTAACCATATTTTCATACCAGCCACCCGGATGTTTACCGGCAGAGTTGCAATGCAGTGAAATAAACAGATCGCCTGCACTTTCATTAGCCAGGTTAGCACGATATTCTAAGTCCTCCGTTCTAGTACGCATGTTACCGGCATTCTCATCCTTCGTTCTTGTAAATACAATCTTAAGATGTGGAAATTCTTTCTTTAATACTTTGCCTAATTTAAGTGCTATTGCAAGGCTTACCTGCTTTTCTGTAGAGAATAATCCCTTAGCACCGGGAAAGGCGCCACCGTGACCGGGATCGATAATAAGCGTTTTTACACTGGCTTTGGGATGGGCGGTGGTAGTACCTGTAAAGGATAATAAGGCAATAGATAAAATTGCCAGAGAAGAAATAAAAAATAGTTGTTTCATGGCGGTTCTTCTTCGTCGAATGGGTTTTTGTTGAATCTTCACAAAATGTTTATCCTCAAATGATTTACTTTTGCGCTTACCGTATGATTCAACTGCGCAAATTTAGTTTAAAATCTTATCTAAGCCGTACCATTACGGCTATTATCTTTTTAGCAGTAACGGTTAATGTAGGTGCACAACGTACTCTTCAAGCAGACTTTGACAGTCTTTTAACAAATAAAACAGATACAACTCCTCCAGTTAAAAGACCTGTGATTGATTCTTTATCTGCTAATGATACAATTCCTACATTGATTACAGATAGTCTTGTAGCAAGACGCGATACGTTTTCTTTAAAACTTTCGAAAGACACCTTGGTTGCACCGGTCAAATATGCAGCACAGGATTCGGTAGTAGTGGAAATCAGGAAGAAGAAAATCATCATGTACGGAAAAACAAAAACCGAATATGATGATATTTTACTTACCGGCCCATTAGTAGAGATAGATCAACAAACGCAGTTGTTGAAAGCCACACATAAGAAAGATAGCCTCGGTAACCTGGTAGAGGAGGCCAAGTTTACACAAGGGGGTACGGAGTTTACAATGGATACCGTATTGTACAATTTTAAGAATCAGAAAGCGATTACGACTAATGCTATTACCCAGATGAACGATATGTTCCTTCATGCAGAAAAGGGTAAAAAGGTAAGCGAGGAAGTTACATTTATGCATAGAGGTTTTATTACTACCTGTAATCTCGATCATCCGCATTTTGGTTTTCGTACGAATAAGTTGAAAGTGGTTAATAAAAAACTGGCTGTATCGGGACCTACGCATCCTGAATTTGAAGGCGTACCCTTGCCCGTTTACCTTCCCTTTGGCATTTTCCCTTTGAACAGGGAAAAAAGACATTCCGGTTTATTGCCGATAGAGTTTAATACCAATGATCAAATGGGAGTGGGATTAGATGGATTTGGTTACTATTATGTGTTAAATGATTACTGGGATATAAAAGCACAAGGAAGTATCTATTCCTATGGCACCTGGTCGGGAACCATAAGCCCTACTTATCGTAAGCGATACAAGTATGCCGGGTCTTTAAATTTTACCTTGCAGCATACGAAAAGAAACTTTAAAGGCGACCCTGATTTTTATAGTAATAACAGTTATCGACTTACTTGGAGCCACTCTGCAGATAATCGTTCCAGACCGGGTACTACTTTTTCTGCCAATGTGAATGCGAGTAGTACCGCCTTTAACCGGAACGTACCCAATAATGTGAACCTGAATTTTCAAAATCAAATGGGTTCATCTATCGCTTATTCCAAAACATGGGTAGATAAACCCTATAACCTTACATTAAGCGCCAACCATAATCAAAACAACCAAACGGGCATAGTCAATGTAAGTCTGCCGGATATGGGTTTTACAGTAAGTACACTATATCCTTTTCAAAGAAAAACAATAGCCGGTACAAAAAAATGGTATGAGCAATTGGGCATAGCTTACAATGGTAACTTTAGAAATCAGGTTTCTTTTTACGATACGGCTTTTAAACTCCGTAACCTTATAGACACCTTACAATGGGGCGCACAACATAGTGTTCCGATTACGTTGTCGCTTCCTCCTATATTGGGCGGCGCCATCATGGTTGCTCCTTCGGTGAGCTACTCGCAGGTGTGGGTTTCACGAGCGATGACAAGGCAATGGAATAGTACCACGCAAAAGGTAGAAAATGTATATGAGAAAGGAATGTTTATTGATCAGCAGGCTTCCTTTGGTTTAAGTTTCAGTACTGCACTCTTTGGAACATTTGAATTTAAAAACTCCAATATTAAAGCCTTGCGCCATGTAATGCGTCCCTCCATCAGTGCCAACTATTCACCCAATCTCTCTAAGAAATACCAATACATTTCACAGATCAACGCCAATGGGGATATGCAAACATTCTCCAAATTACAAGGAGGGGGCGGGTTGTATAGTGGCTATAGCGGTGTGGAGAATGGCGGTCTTTCTTTTCAACTCGATAATAATTTAGAGATGAAAGTAAGAAACAAGAAAGACACTACAGGAGAAAATAAGTATAAGAAAATTCGTATCATAGATGGTTTTGGGGTAAGCACAAGCTATAATTTTCTTGCGGACTCTTTAAAGCTTGCTCCTTTCAATTTTTATTTTAGAAGTAATCTCTTTGAAAAAATAAATTTTAGTGCTAATGCCATTATGAACCCTTATGAAAATGATCATCTGGGGCGTAATATCAACAAGTATAAATGGCAAAGTGGCGGTTTCAGTCTTGGGCGCATCAGCAGTGCCAGTATCGCTCTTTCTACCTCTTTTCAAAGTAAACCAAGAGATGAAGAAAAAGATAAAAAAAGACAGGATGCGCTGAATGAACAGATGAATGATCCTACTTTGGCCGCAGAAAAACAACAACTGCTGGAATACATGCAGCAAAATCCGGCTGAATTCGTCGACTTCAATATTCCCTGGCAAGCGAGTGTTTCTTTTTCACTCAACTATTTTTCTCAGTTCAATACCGACAGTTTATATTTTATTGATAGAATAACGTCGAACATGAACTTCAATGGAAGTTTTAGCCTTACGCCCAAGTGGAAGTTTACGGCCAATGGATTTTTTAATTTGAATGAAGGGAAATTACAAACATTTACCATGTCCATCTCTCGTGAAATGCATTGCTGGCAAATGTCTATTAATGTAACACCGATAGGTTACTTCCGTTATTTTAATATTTCGATTAGCCCTAAGTCGGGCTTGCTACAAGACTTGCGTATTAATCGGACACGATCTTTCTTCTCGGGTTATTAGCCGTTTTTGCATAATAGTCTTTCATGAGGGTAAAAACTTTATCTCGCAGTTCTGCAGATGATAAGTTTTCTACAGCAACGGGTTCCAGGAAATGCATTTCCAGCTTTTGCGGTAAAAAGAAAAAAGGCTTATTAACCGGCAATGCTTTCTTGGTATTAAAAATAAGCGTAGGAATTATTGCCGTTCCGGTGTCAACGGCAAGCTTGAACGCGCCGTCATAAAATTTTTTCAAAGGTTCGTTGCTTCTATTACGAGTGCCTTCCGGATAAATGCACATATGTATTCCGGTTTTCAGCACAAGTTTCATTTCTTCAAAACTTTTTCTTCGACTTACTTCACTTTTTCTATTTACCAGTACAGAGCCCTTACGATAAAACCAGCCAAATAAAGGTGTTTTTGCAAATGATGTTTTAGCAATTGTTTTATTGGCCCCGGGTATATAAGGCGATGATAAAGGAATATCCAATAAAGAATTATGGTTACAGGTTACTATGTAACTTTTGCCCGCAACAAAATTTTCTTTTCCTTTTATCCGAAGCGGGCAACCAACAAGCGGAAGCCAGATATTCATCCAGATGCGGGAGGTTAGATAAAAATAACGACTGCTAAGAGGTTCCGGAAGTAAATAGGCAACCATGGAGGGTAGAAAAATAACCAAAAAGGTGATAATAAAACTAATGATTCCCCAAACAGCCCATATGCGCCCTGCTATCTCTTTAAGCATTTTCATGTATACCGTATGTTATTCAAAATTTTTAAAATTGTTTTCTTTCACGGAAGGCCATTCCTCTTTCAAAACACTATAATAAACGGTATCCCGTCTATTACCATTCCATAATAAGGAATGTTTTCGTAAAACACCTTCTTCTATACCGCCTATTTTTTCAAGCCCTCGTCTTGCTCTTTGATTGAGTACGCCTGTTTTAAATTCTACTCTTTCAAATGCAAGCTCCTCAAATGCATAACGTAGCATAGCAAATTTTGCATGCATATTGATAGCGGTTCCTCTAAATGAAGGAGCCAGCCAACTCCAGCCTATTTCCAACCGTTTATCATACTTGGATATGCTGCCTATACTTGAGCTACCGGCTAATACACCGGTGCTCTTTTCAATAATAGCGAAAGGCAAACGTGTTCCTGCATTTTTCGCTTCTATGGCATCAGTGAGCCACTCGTGCAACTGCGCAGGATCACTTAATTTTTTTGAAAAATACTCCCACATTGTTTCATCTTGGCTACTTAGCGCAAACAACGAGGTGTAATCTTCTTTTTCCAACGGACGAAGCTGTACAACTGATGTGCTTAATACTATCTTGTTAAAGGGAGACATAAAGAAATTAGATTTGCCAGTCAATAGGATCTATGCCGTTCTTAACAAGGTAAGCATTGGTTTGAGAAAAATGTTTGCAACCAAAAAATCCTGCATAAGCAGAAAGCGGGGAGGGGTGAACCGTCCGAAGTATAAGATGCTTTGACTCGTCAATAAGTGTTCTTTTTTCCTGAGCAAATTTTCCCCAAAGCAGGAAGACAACATGTTCTTTCTTATCAGAAATTACTTTGATGGTTGTATCTGTAAAATTGGCCCAGCCAATGCGGGCATGGCTCATAGGCTCTCCGGCTCTTACGGTCAAAGAGGCGTTTAATAGGAAAACACCTTGTTGTGCCCACTTACTAAGGTTGCCATGCGAAGGAATATCGATACCAATATCTTCTTTCAATTCTTTAAAAATATTGACGAGAGATGGTGGCGGAGGCACACCCTGTTGTACAGAAAAACATAAACCATGTGCCTGCCTGGGTCCGTGATAAGGATCCTGGCCAATGATAACCACTTTTACCTTAGAAAGAGGTGTAGTATTATAGGCGTTAAATAGTAGCGGGCCGGGTGGATAGATGGTTTTGCCCTGCGCTTTTTCTGTTTTTATATGCGTGACTATTTGCTCAAAATAAGCCTTCTCAAATTCCTGCCTTAGTGCTTCCTTCCATTCGGGCTCTATCTGTACGTCCATTATACTTGTTTTGCTACGAAATAAAAATAAGAACATGGCAGTAAAAACTGCTACTATTTGCTGAAAAAAGTATGAATCTTCTTTAAAATAAAGTGGCAAATACTATCTTTGCGCCCTGTTAGGGTCCGGTAGCTCAGTTGAATAGAGCAACTGCCTTCTAAGCAGTAGGTCATTGGTTTGAATCCAATCCGGATCACAAAGCGCCTTTTTTACAGGGCGCTTTTTCTTTTTCTCCTCTGA
>CAZPPM010000032.1:0-29124 GCA_964588445.1 uncultured Citrobacter sp. | reverse complement strand
CTACTTCTGCTGCTTTCTTTTTACCCATTCCTTCAAACACATACAGCTCTTTTACCTTCATCTTTTTAATACTACCATCCGCCTGCATCAAAGCAATCTGCTGGCTTTCTTTGATAGAGCCGCGGCCTACTTTGCCGATAGCGATACGACCTAGGAAAGAAGAATAATCGAGTGAAGTAATTTGCATTTGCAAAGGACCTTCTGCTACTTTGGGTGGTGGTACGTATGTTAATATACCATCCAATAGCGGATTGATATTATCAATTTGATCTAAGGTGTTATTGAACCAGCCATTTTTTCCCGAACCATAATAAGTAGGGAAGTCCAACTGTTCTTCTGTAGCATCTAGGTTGAAGAAAAGCTCAAATACCGCATCATGTACTTCATCAGGGCGGCAATTGGGTTTATCTACCTTATTAATAACTACGATAGGCTTCAGGTTAAGCTGTAAGGCTTTTTGTAGTACAAAACGCGTTTGTGGCATAGGCCCTTCAAAAGCATCTACTAACAGGATAACCCCATCGGCCATTTTTAATACCCGCTCTACCTCACCGCCAAAGTCGGCGTGACCAGGGGTATCAATTACATTAATCTTTACGTCTTTGTAGGTAACGGAGGCATTTTTACTAAAAATGGTAATACCTCTTTCTCTTTCGAGGTCGTTACTGTCCATAATCAGTTCTCCGGTTTCCTGATTGTCGCGAAAAACTTTTGTGGCATGTAGAATTTTATCTACAAGCGTTGTTTTACCATGGTCAACGTGGGCAATAATAGCTATGTTGCGGATATTCATATATAAGTTGATAAATTAAAAAAATTTAGCGATTAACGGGTTTATACATTTTTCACTTTTCCCACCAGATAATCGATATACCCGTTTATGACCTTTCTGATATTTACTTCTGAAATTAATAAACTGTGTTTCATCCATTATCTCGCCTACGGCCTCAATTGGATGATCTTGCGTTTCGAAAAGTCAATGCTGCGTTTTTAACTGTATCAATTCCAACACCTATCAACTTTTCGCGGCCGCAAAGGTACAGCAATAAAGTGGCGTGGGCAAGAATGTAGACGAATAAATACGGCTATAACCCTCACCGGGCGGGCTTTAGCGCAAAAATCTCTTTTTGAAAGCCTGTTTGGAATATCAATGCAGCCGGGCTGATATAAAATAAACGACTGATTTTTATAATACTATACTTTCATTTCTGTAAAAGGGGACGAGTCTGAACCGCTATGGTGGAGAACGTTAAGTATCTGTAAATAATATTTTGCTAATGGAAGAGGTGGCAGTAGCTGCCACATTTCCTGTAGTTTTATAAAAAAACCTTCACAATGAAATTTCTCAAGTGGCTGGGTATTGTTGTGATACTACTTGCGGGTATCTATCTTTTGGGTCCACGCCCTTCCCGGCCTGCCTATGCTACGGCACTACCGGTAGTACCGGCCGGAGCGGCCGATTTGGAAGTGTATATAAAGGAGACTGAAGCGAAACATCAATTGAAGCCCGATAATGAAGCTCGTATTATTTGGTACAACGATTCGTTGAAACAACCTACGGAGTATGCAGTGGTGTATCTGCATGGGTTTAGCGCTTCGCAAGAAGAAGGAGATCCTGTGCACATCAATTTTGCCAAAAAATTTGGGTGTAATCTTTTTCTGAGCCGCTTGGATGCGCATGGTATTGATACCACAGAGCCTATGGCTTCTTTTACCGCAGAAGGAGCTTGGAAATCGGCCAAAGAAGCATTGGCGATAGCCCGGCAACTGGGTAAGAAAATTATTGTGATGGGAACTTCTACGGGCGGCACACTAGCATTAAAACTCGCAGCTACTTATCCGGATATTGCAGGACTTCTTCTTTTGTCGCCCAATATTGAGATAAATGATGGTGCAGCGTGGTTGTTAAATAATCCGTGGGGGCTTGAGATTGCGCATATGGTGGTAGGGAAATATAATACGGCAAAGGATACAACGGCTATTTATAAACAATATTGGTATAATCGCTATAGAATGGAAGCGGCGGTACAGTTGCAGGAGTTATTAGAAACAAGCATGAAAGCTTCTGTATTTGAAAAAGTAAAGCAACCTGTTCTATTGTTGTATTATTTTAAAGATGATGATCATCAGGATGATGTGGTAAAAGTTTCAGCGATGAAAAGAATGTTTTTACAATTAGGTACGCCGGATAGTTTGAAGACAGCGATTGCCGTGCCGGAAGCGGCAGATCATGTTATTGGTTCTTATATCAAATCAAAAGATATTGCTACCGTAGAAAAAGAATGTGAGCAGTTTGCAAAGAACGTGTTGAGAATGAATTACACTAAAACGGATACCCTATCCCGATATTAAATACAAGATTTTCTTTGCGCCAGGCCGGGCTGCCCAATTTGATTTCGTCCAGCACCCAGCGTTGCCCATCCGGTAAATAAGGCTTACGGAAGGGAATGGCTAAGTCGAGGCGCAGTACGAGAAAAGATATATCAAAACGTATACCTGCGCCGCCACCTACTGCCAGTTCTTTTAAAAACCGGTTACTAAACTGGCCACCGGGTTTGGAAGGGTCTTCATTATACAACCAGATATTACCGGCATCAATAAACAAAGCACCATGTACAATACTGAAAAGCTTGGCTCGTAGCTCTGTATTGAGTTCCAGTTTTATATCACCAGATTGATCGGCTAAAAAACTTAAGGATTCCGGTTGGCGATAGGTGCCCGGGCCCAATGCCCTACTACGAAAAGCTCTTACACTGTTATTACCTCCGGCAAAAAATTGTTTAACAAAGGGCAGAACTGTAGAGTTGCCATAAGGTAATGCGGCACCCAGGATGATGCGGTTGGCGATTACTTTTGATCGAGATAATTTTTTATAAAAACGAAAATCTGTTTCCAATCGCACATACTGCGAAAAAGGCGCACCGAAAATATATTTTGTGTTACCTGCTTGCGTATTAGCACCGGAAAACAAGCCGGCCATATTTCCCGATATGTCTACATTGGCATTGATGTAAATGCCGGTAGTGAAAATATTATCTTGGATCTGACTATAATTAAAGTTGTATACCGAACCAAGAATAAACTGGCGCTCTATTGCTTTTGCCAGAGAAGGATTAGTGGCAATGCTATCTGTGTACTGCTGCGATATAAATGCCGGTTGTACATAATTAATGGCAATGGGATTGAACTGATGTTCCGTTTGCAAAGTATTTTTCCATACATAACCAAATCCCGCCCGAAAGGAATTCATGCGATAGAGTTTCTGCTTGATTAAAACATCCCAGGCTAGTAGCATATTGGTTTTAGGAATATAGCCTCCTTTGTTGTTTACTTTTACAAAGGGTACTAAGAATCTTGGAAAGGAAAGATTTGCTTCCAATCCGTAGCGATAGGTATTATATCCCTTCAGCTGTCCGCTATACTGTACTTCAAATCCTCCGGTGGCATCTATAGCTAATAATTCACCACCCCGAAATGTGTTTCGTTTTCTCCAGCCCGCTTTTACAGAAGAACCGGTAAGGTTATTGGATTTGGTACTTGCATTCAGTTCGGCTCGTAATGACTGACGCGGAAAAGGGGTAAGATAATAGTACGTGTTTAAGCGGGGCTCGTTGCTCGTGGTGTCTTTTTCCAAACGATTCTTTACAAATTTAAATAGACCCAGATTAACCAGACGACTTAGTGTTATATTATGATCCTTTCGATTGTACACATCACCGGGAGCAAACTGCATAGTGTGTTCAAAGAGCCTGGGCTTATATAGTTTTTGTTTATCTAAAACATAGTATCCTTTATAAAAAGAAGCCTGACTTTTTGCTGTATCAGCTGCAGCAGCATTTAATCGATAAGAAGGAAAAATAAAAACATCCTGAATGGTATAAGCTTGTGTCGCTTGCTCAGGAACACCTGCTTTAAGTTTTACATAAAGATTTACTTTGTTGTTGCCTATAGTGCTATCTGCTTGTATGATTAAAAAATCAGGATCAAAAAAATAAAATCCTTTTTCTTTTAGTGCTTCATCTAGTCGTACACGTTCGCTACGTATTATACTTAGGTCGAAGGGCCGGCCGGCTTGTAGGAGTGTTTGTTGCTTTACGCTATCTATTGCTTTTTGTAATACAGTAGTAACGGTGTCAAAAAAAACATTTTCGATAAAGTAGCGAGGACCTGTATTGACTGTATAGACGGCGGTGGCTTTTTTGTTTTTAACAATAGTATCGGCTACTACCTGTGCCTGAAAAAAACCTGTGTTTTCTAATGTGCTTTGTAAAACTTTTGTATTTCTTTGGAGATTGACATCACTGAGTAAGACAGGCGGCTCGCCTACTTTATTCTTAAGCCAACCTCTTGGCGAACTCTCTTTTTTAGGATTTCCTGCTAAGTTATATGCTGATAAAGCTATTCGCATACCCAATATTTTTTTATTAGGTTTTGGACGAAGCAAGCTTTGTAAATCGTTTTGCAAGTTTTTTTTGGCTTTACCGGTAAGGAGTGTGCTATCGATTGCCACGGAACCACCTGTGTACAAGGCATCTCCCGCCGGAATTTTTTTCAGGTTATTACAGGCGGTAAGCCAGCCTGCGAAAAAAATCAATATGCTATAACTAATCCTGTTCATGCAATTCCTTTTTCTCTGCTTCCGTTTTTGTAGATGTTTTTTTTCTTTCCGCGTCTTGCAAGGCTTTTTCTCTTCGTTGTTTACGCAGAGCTTCCTGTTTTTTCTTATTCTGAAAAATCTGATTGAACTTATTATAGTCTAGCGTGATGATAAAGCCAATACCCGTTTCTACAACAAACCCGTCAATCACGCCCTGATAATCATTTTTCCGGTAAGCTCTTAGTTTATAACGCCCATCCGAACTCAGCGCATAATCAATAGCCACATTCCCCGCAATGTTGTTGGCTTGCTGATTGCTTTGCGGTCCTTCCAATGCAAAGTTGGAGCCAACGGTTACCGTAAGTCTGTCATTGAGTAAGCGCTTGGAAATACCCACATTTAAATCTGTTCTGTCCTGTTGCTCACCGGTGGTATAGTCGTCGGAAGATTCGATGCCAAAATTGATATCAACTCCTTCTATTAAATCCTCTGCCAGTTTATTGAGTTGTTCCGTTAGCAGTTTCGATACACTTTGCTTTATAAAATTGTTGGAAGAACCACTGGAACTGCTGGCAAATGGATTTTCAGCAACAAATCGATTTAATAGGAGTAATGAAAAAACCTGCTTATTCATATCACCGGTTGACTGGCGTAATTGCTCCAGTTTTGTTCTTACATTGGTAAGGATGTCGTTGGAGACACCGTAATTTTTATTTTCCGGCAATACAATGTCAAAACTTATCTGAGGCTTTAGTAATTCACCTGTCATGGTAAGGTTTACATCGAAAGGGAGTTTTTGTAAATACGTGTTTCGTTCCTGTGTGCTGATGTTTTCATCCAGTTGTCCCTTTACTAAATCCAATGGAGCAGTACTGGCAATATAACGGGCTGTGATATCTACATTGGCACTCGTAGGATCGCCCTCCCATACTATCTTGCTTCCTTTTTGTATATCAAATTTTTTACGAATCATGTTGAACGAAAGCTGATAAGCACCATCATCAAGTTCATAGGTCCCTACCATTGTGATCTTGCCACTGGGATCAATACCGGTATTTAACTGCGCTTCCCCTTTTACATTCAAAAAATCGCCGTTGCCTTCATCTATTATCAATGTAAAGTCGGCACCTTTATCAATTTCAAGGTTTAGAGATACATCCATTCCTGTTAGCGAAGAAGTATTTAATGAATCATAGGCGAGCATAAACAAAGAGTCATTTAACGGCGCATCCTTATCAATAAATACAACGACACCTTCTCGTTCTATTATACTTGGATCGTTCTGCGGTAATACTACCGTCATTTTTGTTTTTTCGTTTACGGTAAGCCGGCCATCAATAGCGGGAGCCGCTTCTGTTCCTTTTACTTTTAAATTAGTGTTGAAATACAAATCGCCCCAGAAAAGTGGGTTGTCTTTTTTAGTGCTGCCCAATGCCTTAAAATCAGTAGCTCTTATATCCAGATCGAAATTGTAATTGATGAAATTCTTTGTTGCAGCGATACCGTTAATAGAAAGAGTGTTGCCTAATGAATCCTTTACTTCAAAATGATTGAATCCTATACCACTATCGTTAAAAATAATTTTTTCATTATCGATGTTGAAGTAGCTATTCAGCGTAGCAATATTGAGACCGGCCTGATTAAATAGTATATCGCCGTTTATTTTGGGGGCATCTGCGGAGCCTGTTACCTTGAATTTTCCGGTGAGAAAACCTTTAGTATTTCTGAGTGCGCCGCCAGAAAAAGTTTCTGCTGTTTTCAACGGCAGGCGATGAATATCCATCACAAAATCGAGCGCAGCAGCGGCGGTATTATATGTCCCCTTAATAGCCAGGTCATTTTCTCTGCCAGAAAGCGCAATAGCAGTTGTGTACGTAGTACTAGAAGTGGTGTTATCTACTTTTACTGCAAGGTTACCAATGGTATCTTTGCGATAGCTTATATCATGAATGAGTAAGTCGCTTGTGAAAGTAGGACTGGTTGTAATATCATTTACTGTTGCAGCTCCATTCAATCGACCGCCCACCATCGTTGTGTCGCTCATTACCATACCAGTTAATGTTGAAAGCTCAAAGTCGGCAAATTTTATTTCTAAAGGAGCGTTGGCTTCGGCAGAAAGGCTATGGAGCAATAATTGTTGACCATTTTGTTCCAAGTTAAAATTGCTGGCGTGGATACCGGAATTACTCACAGTGATTCTATTGTCTGTTGGTAGCTTCCATGTTTTGTAGTTCAGTAATAAATTAGCGGGCTTGAGGGAAAGAGCAATATCACCATTGACCTCCTGTTGTACCAAACCGCCGACTACATATTTATCTTTTGCGGCAGCGTCTTTAATAACTAGGTCAAAATCTACTTTATTGTTAGCAAGCGATGCAGTAAGAAGGGTGCTGTCCATGATAAATGTTGTACCGCTCGTTATTTTTTGTGTAGCTGCATTTAGAATAAGGGCACTATCTTTTGTAGTAATAGCTATGCCCAATCCTTTAATCTGATTGCCATTTATGTGTATCTCGTCTGCCGTTGTTTGTGCTGCTATACCGTTTTCGGAAGAGAAAGTAGCGTGTACCTGGAAGTTGTCCAGTTTTTGTAGGCCGGGTAATAAGGAGCGGGTAATGGGTTTGTCTTTTACCATAGCATTTAGCCTAAAGTCATAGGGGGCTGCTATCTCACCTTGACCCATAGAATCATTAATGGTGTAGTACTTGTTAATTGCCCGGGTAAACACGTCAGGTAATTGGGTAAGTTGAAATTGGCCGGCCATATCCAATGAGGCAAAATCGCTTTGCAGGCGAATAAACTTCTCCTGCTCATTTGCTCCTGCGGTTACTGCTACAGTGTCTAATTGTATGCGTTCATTATTTTGTACTAGCAGCGAATGTGTAATCAATAGTTTGCCTACGAGGCTATCTGGGTTAAGTACAGAAAAATCGGCGGCTATATTCCCTCTATAAATGATGGCATCGCTGGTAAGGTGAAGCTCTTTCGTTTTAATGCTATCCACAACTAGCGCTATTTGCAAAGAAGGGTGCTGCTGAGAAAGATTAGTATGAGCGGTTAAGCTAAGGTCGATATTGGGGTCATCTATTGTAGCTATAGCTTCTACTTGCTGTTGGTTGATACGGGCGTTGATGTTTAGATCTTTGTATGTATAATTATTCAGCGTAGCTGAGTGAACAGCACCTGTGATAGTAGCGTCAGCAGTAGCCATGTCAATTCCTTTACCCTTGGCTGTAAATGATGTTGTCACCGCACCATAACTAGTGTCTTTCAATAATTGGCCCAATTGGAATTGATCGGTGGTAAATGTTAAATCATATATAGCTTGCTGCGGATGAGTTATTTGCTGTGTAGTACCTTTTATTGTTGCATTGCCCATACTACTAGTTAAGAGCAAATCTGTCTGTGCTTGCTGTACTCCGCCACCTATTTTACCGGTTAGATTAAATTTTTCCGGTAACGCTATAGAAGAAGGTACGGATGTAGCGGGGATAAAACTTAGCATGTCATTCCTACTGCTGCTCAGTTCATGAAGGATAAGATTTGCATTTAATTTTTCTATATCGGGCAACCCGCTGATATGACCCTCTATATCCAGCTTGGTAGAAGCCAACCCGGAAAGTTGGAATTGTTGAATCGATAGATCGTTGACGTGGCCGGCAATGACTCCATTTAAATACCAGGTAGCGACAGGATTTGCAAAAGCGGGTTGTGCCTGCAGCGAGGGTACAAAGCGGAGAATGTCGCTTACCTGTATCTTACTATTAGTAATAGCAGCATTGATATGCAGGTTGCCGATATCATTGGAGAGGTTTTCTAGTGAAGCATATTTTATAGCGATGTCTCTTTTTATTTCCGTACCGGGTGTTTTAAGGTAGAGATTGCGGAGATAAGCTTCGGTGGGAGTATAGGCAAATTCTGCCTGCAAGGCTTCTAATTCAAAACCACTTTTTTCTTTCAAAACTGCTTTTTCAATAGTGCCTTGAATAGTATCCGCATGAAAAATAAACTGCTTTAATTGCAATTCTTTTATAGTTGTTTGCAGATGTGCATAGTCCATGCCTTTGGGTTGCGGCGCAGCATTCTCATCATCATATTGTAATTGTACATTGGACAAGTCGATCGAGCGAAGTAACAATCGAATACTGCTTTCTGAATCAGCCACTGATTCTTGGGCAGGAGAAGAGGTGATAAAGTTGACCGGTGTTGTATTGACTTTTCCTTTTTTAACAATAGCGCTTGTTTCTGACAAATCGATGCTACCTAGATCAAAAATACTTTTATCTAAATCAAGCAACTGCGGTCGCACTGTTAATTTGCCAATATTTCCACTCGAATAAAGTGCGTTGACGCTATCGTTATAGATGATCGTTGTTTTTTGTATAGCGATTTCTCCCAACACTACTTTCAAAGCTTTCGACTCATTGGTTGCGGTAGCTACTTCTTTTACTACTTCCATCTTTTCCGGCATATCCAATGGAGTAGTCAGTAATAACTTTGTTTGTAAACCGGTAATTGAGGTTTGGGGAATCTCAAAACGCATATTGTCCAGATCCAGCTGATCAATAGTTGTCGCAAATTGTTCCAGCGAAGCTTCTACATCATTTCCTGTAACAATATCTTTATACACAAAGCGGATATTCTCCAGCTCTATATTACGGATATTGATAGGCATAGTGCTTCCCTCTGAGCCGGATTCTTTAGGAGCAGTAGAGCTGGTATTGAAAGCATCAATGATAAACTGAAAATTAAAAGTAGTATCCGGTAGCTGCCGTTTAATTTTTGCGGTAGTGCCGCCCAGTTGAATGCTTTTAACAGATAGCTCGTTGCCGAAAAGAAGTTTTGTGAAACTCATATTCACCCGCAACCTGTCAGCAGCAAGCAGCGTATCTTTTGATTGGTCTTCTATATAAACACCGTCTACTGCGATTTTTCCGGATAAGGTGATGAACAGGCGTTTTACCGAAACCTTTGTTTCCAGTTTTTTTTCTAACCAGCTAACGGCTTTACCGGTAATAAAATTTTGAACAGGGGGGGTAAGAATTAGTAAAAAAAGAACAAATACAGTAATAAATAGCCACAAGAATAGCTTGCCGATAATACGAACTGCTTTAGGCCACCTTTTTTTTACTTTTTCTTGCATGGATTATAAAGTCACTTCAACATATGGGTTTGTCTTCCTTTAGAAAATATCGTGCTATAAATTGTTTTAACGAATAGTTCGCATTGAAACAGTTTCATTTACATCAGATTTCCTAAATTGCCTCCAAAAGCTTGCTATGCCTCGTTCCAAAATTGCCGGGATTGGTATGTATGTACCGGAAAATGTTGTTACCAATCAGGATCTTACTCAATACATGGACACCAGCGATGCATGGATACACGAACGTACAGGAATAAAAGAACGTCGCTATGCCCATCGTACCCAAGAAACGACCACTACCATGGGTATAGAAGCAGCAAAGATAGCTATAGAAAAAGCAGGAACTACGGTAAAGGAGATCGACTTTATCGTTTTTGCTACGCTTTCGCCGGATTATTATTTTCCCGGATGTGGCGTGTTGCTACAAAGGGCAATGGGTATGGGTGAGATAGGTGCGCTGGATGTGCGCAACCAGTGTAGCGGTTTTGTGTATGCGCTGAGTGTAGCCGATCAGTTTATTAAAACCGGCATGTATAAAAATATACTGGTAGTAGGTAGCGAAAAGCATTCTTTTGGACTCGACTTTAGTACAAGAGGGCGTAATGTCTCGGTGATTTTTGGTGATGGCGCCGGGGCGGTAGTGTTGCAGCCTACGGAAAAAGAGGGACAAGGAATCTTATCTACCCATTTGCATAGCGATGGAGAAAGTGCTGAATTGCTTGCCATGTTTAATCCTGGTACACATGCCAATCATTGGGCACCCCAAAAGCTGGCTGATTTTGATGAAGCAGAAATAGGACAAATGTTTTTTAGCCATGCTATGATTGACAAGTCGCAGGTGTTTCCCCATATGGACGGACCGGCTGTGTTTAAAAAAGCAGTGGTGAAGTTTCCCGAAGTTATACGAGAAGCCTTAACTGCCAATAACTTTACTACAGCAGATATTGATATGCTGATTCCGCACCAAGCGAACTTGCGAATTGCGCAATTTGTACAGCAACAGCTGGGTTTACCGGATGAGAAAGTGTATAATAATATACAACGCTACGGTAATACTACAGCTGCTTCAGTTCCGCTGGCTTTATGCGAAGCGTGGCAGGAGGGAAAAATAAAAGAAGGCGATCTGGTATGCCTCGCAGCTTTTGGCAGCGGTTTTACCTGGGCAAGTGCATTGATAAGGTGGTAGGCAGAACAGCTTAAATAATAGAAAGTCTAGAGTCCCTGCAAATAAGTATCTATATAAGCCACTCTGGCTGCCAGCCAGTTCTTAAGTCTATTAACATCATTCTTAAAAATTGGATCTCCAGTTCCCCAAACTACTCTATCGCTGGCTTTTGACAATTCCAATTCTTTAGCTCTGGTATCAATAAAAGAAATAAGGTTGGCAAAGTGATTTGCTTTATAATTTGTCCACTTTTGTTTTATAACTGTTACAAATGTCGGATCGTCCATAAACCGTTTAAAAAATTTAGTACCTGCTGTATTGGGTCTATAATGTTGCCCCCAAAAGTAGGGTAAGGTAGCAGACTGGAAATGAACCATTCCGCTTTCATAGCCATAAGCCCAATCGTAATCCCAGAGAGGCCCCATTCGATATTTTCCAGTAGCCGTTTTATTTATATAAGTGCTTTTAGGATGATTGGATTCCTGATTGTCTGTTAGAAACTGTACGATGAGAAAATCTGCTACAGATTCTACATCGATTAGTTCTTTATAGTTGTTATTAGGAAAAGTGGCATCTGCAATAAGGCTTTCCAATTGATTGAACTGTTGTGCAATTGGCGTTAGCTGATCGTTATTATCCAGATCGGGATACTTTAACATTACGGGAAGAGAATAGTTTTGGGAATAAAACTTATAATCTTCGTCGAAGTTAGTATCCAGTTCAAGGAGTAAGCCATTTTTCCCTACATTCACTCTGTTATCTTCTACCTCTATCTGTTCAGTAAAATTATAAGATCCAACATAATTACCATTTAAAGTAACATCTACCGGAATCATGTTATTGGTATATGGAATTTCCAATTGCTGCCCTATCTTCATAGCCACGGTATTTAGCATTAAAGTAGGGTCAAGATAATTAGCCAGTAGTACCCAATCTCTTTCTGCTGATAAGCCAAAGAGTTCAGCCTTCGTTGTTAGTTTGAGGCGATATGGTTTTTTGGGAAGCGACCAGGTGGAGTTGCCTCTACCTCTTATCTGCGTTGTGCCATTGTAATCGGCGTATTCGCCCTTTCCGTCAATAGCAATGGTAGCATTTACATAGCTCTTTTTTGAAGTAATGGGTGTATTATCTTGTGTGTTAATATAAATGTGAGGAAGGTTACCTCCTTTGACCCAGTTAATTTTTACAAAATAATTTTTTTGTGATCCTTGCGAAGAAGTAACCGTATAGGTAACGATACTGGTAAAGTCGATGGCAGATGTACCACTATTTTGAAGTTCACCAGCTACAGTAACACTGGAGGCTGTAGTTGTGAAAGTAGGTATTAATGTTTTTCTATAAATATTTAATGCGGTAGCAAGAATAGAACCTCCTTTAACTACAAACTGTATATTCTCCGACAGGAATTCATTTTTTTCTTTTTCAATAACGAAGTGTGTTATTGTTGGAATAGTATTAGTTTCTTCTGTTTTCTTTTTACAGCCAGTATTGATTATTGTTAGAAAAAAAATCGAGCATATTAGTGTTGTTGAAAGCCGTATCATAGAAAGCAATTTTTGAAAATGAACAGTAGGAATACCTATCCGAAATGTAAGCTCAAATAGCATACATTGTGCCAGAGATTATGGCGAATGAATACTATGGATAAAGAAAATACATTTTTTGAATAACAGGGTCTTACAACTTCCAAAACCTTCCAAACAATCCGAGGTACTTTTCTTTTTTACTCACGACGGCAACGGGTGCGTCTTTGCCTATTTCACTAATGTCGACCTGTGTGAGCGTAAATAACGAGTAAAGAAAACCATTTCTTTCTTCTATTACGGGAGGGGTAACAATTTTTACTTCTTTATGCAGATGTGCTTTAAAGTCGTCTATGCTTGGACGGGTACGCCAGGCTATTAACATGGCGGCTATCAATATGAGGATGAAAAACCAACGAATTTTCATTTGCTTCTTTAGTGTAAATGTACTTCTTGTTTTTCAAGAAATGAGGAGATGCCAAAATGTAATACTAATCCGTGACAAAACGATAGCCGATCCCTTTGATAGTGATGATTTCCAGCTTTTCGTCTCCTTTTAAAAAACCTCTTAGTTTGGTGATATATACATCCAAGTTACGACTGTTAAAAAAAGAATCATTCCCCCATAGTAAATTTAGAATATCTTTTCTGTCAATAATTTTGTCTTTGTTTTCATATAAGAGTTTCAGCAGTTCGCTTTCGCGATAGGAAAGTTTACGCTCATCCGCTCCCTTGCTCAATACCTGCCGATTGATATGGAAAGTATAGCTACTCAATGTAATTGTATCAGTTTGGATTTTTGCAGGCTCACCTATTTTTCTGCGTAATACATTTTGAATACGCACAATCAGTTCTTCCATGCTGAAGGGTTTGCGCATATAATCATCGGCACCCATGGAAAAGCCTTTTACGACGTCTTCGGTTTGCGTCTTAGCTGTAAGAAAGATGATAGGAACCTGTTCATTCACGGTTCTTATTTCGTCTGCAATTTCAAAGCCGTCCTTGTTCGGCAACATTATATCCAACACACAAATATCAGCTTCGGATTTTTTAAAAGCTTCAATAGCTTTAGCGCCATCGCTTACCATTATTACTTCAAATCCTCGACTTTCAAGGCTTTCTTTCACAATTTTTCCCAAGAAAACCTCATCTTCAACGTAAAAAACTTTTGTTTTACTCATGTCAATGATTTTGGAAATGTAAGCGTAAAGGTACTACCAATACCTTCTACACTCTCCAGTTCAATCGTGCCGCCATGCTTTTGCATTACCTGAGCCACATAGCTGAGTCCTAACCCATGCCCTTTTGCATTGTGCTTATCGCCAGTGGGCACACGAAAGAATTTTTCAAAAACCTTTTCTTTATAATGTGCCGGTATGCCAATGCCTTTGTCTTCAATCTTCATAACCACCTTCTTTTCAAAATCAGTAATGGCTACATTCACAATAGGGCTTTCCTTGCTATATTTTAAAGCATTGTCCAGCAGGTTGAATATAACGCTTAATAAGTGTAAGCGGTCGGCGGTAATATGCATATCGCCAGTCGTTGTTAAGTGAATAGTAGCATTGTATTTTTCAATCTGCAACCGTAAGGAAGCAATAACTTCTTCTACAATTTCTTTTATATTACAAGGGGCTATTTGTATCTCAACTTCTTTAGTCTCAAACATAGATAGCTTGAGCACTTTATCTACGAGTAAGTTGAGACGTTGTAATTCATTTTGTGAAATAGCCAGGTACTCTTGAGTGCGGGCAGTATCTTGTATAGCGTTGAAGTTTTTAAGTGCTTCAATAGCCACACCTACTGTAGCGATGGGTGTTTTTAATTCATGCGTAATATTGCTGATAAGATCATTTTTTAGTTGTCCCAGTCGTTGTTGTTTTACCAGATTTCTGTAAAGCAGAATAAATGAAACAGCCGTAATGCCTACAAGAAAGAGGGAGAAAAGGATAGGAGTACTTATTTTCTTTAATAGATAACTATTGGTGTTTTTTAGTTCCAAGTGGTGACGTGTAGGTATTGTGGCAGTCCAGCTAGCGTCAGGAGAAGTTTGCCGTTTAGTATTTGTAATAGAAAAATCAACGGCTATTTTTTCTTTTTGTAGTGCAGCGGAAAATTCCCGATATAAGAGTGTGTGTGGAATTGTGTCAAGCCGAAAGGAGTCTATTGTAAGGCTGACACCTGAATCTCCTGCTTGTCGAAAAAGGACAACATCGCTTTTTAGGGTATCTCCTATATTAAATGGTATACCCGGCCGGCGATTAAAAGTTGGCTGTGGTAATTGGCTGTTTTTTCTCAATACTGTAATGTTGCCACTGTTCCCTTTCAATAAACTGTCGCGCAGCTTTACATCATTTTTATTAATACTTGTAGCGCTTTCTATTTTTATATGACCGTTAATAGTGTTTCCAGAAAAAGCGGTATCATCATTCAGTACCCCAATGCGGGTAATAATTCGCCTTGTACTTTCATTTCGCCCTACTAAAGTACCTACTGAATCTCCAAATAACTGTTTGAGTTTTATCAGCTGCATAGAGTCGCGGATGCGATCGATCGTTTCTTTAAATGCAGATTGCGCTTTTATGTCAAGGCTTCTGGCTTCCCGATTATAATTGTCTCGCAGCCAGTAAACCTGGAAGCTTGCGAGCAACAGCATCGCTATACTCATCATGCCAATAAGCCAACGCGACTTTTTCATTATTACGATTATAATTACAAATGTAAACGAATAAAAACACCTTATCGGTAGCGCATTAACATTTATTAACCTTAATGAAAGATGCATTAACCCATGCCTATGCGTTGCTGAAATACTTTTGAGCACTCATAAAAATAGTAGCGAATGACACGCTATTTTAATACAACAAACTCTACATGTATGCAAACAAAAAAAACACTGCTGTCCATCTGTGCTTTGGTTATATTGATGCCCCTGCTGGCTCAGCAAAAGGAAGGAAAGGTGATTTATGAAAAAACAGCACAAATACAATTTAGTTTAGCCGGAAGTGGTTCTGGTGGTGAAATGACTTCTACAAAAAAAATAGATAATTTCGAGCTCAATTTTGCTAATAGCCAGATGGTATGGAAGGCTATTGAAAAGAGTATACAAGATGAAGCAGCTAATTCATCGGAAGGCGGCAATTTTGTTTTTCGTATGGTAGGAGCAGGGGCAGAGGATATATTGTTTTGCGACCTTGCAACCAGGAAAAAAGTGCATCAGCGAGAGTTTTTTGATAAAAAATTCCTGATTAATGATTCATTAAGCAAAGGAAACTGGAAGTTGACAGAGGAATCAAAAACAATACTAGGGTATCAATGTAAGCAGGCTATTACTGAGCGTATATCCAAACGGAAAACTATGACAATGGCTAATGGAAAAATGGAACAAAAAGAGGTGGACGACACTTCCACGGTAATAGCTTGGTTTACGATGGATATACCTGTTGCTGCCGGCCCGGAAATGCAGGGGCAATTACCGGGGCTTATACTTGAGTTGGAAATGAATGGAGGAAAAATGGCCTACAAAGCGATAGAAATTACGCCAAAACCCGATATGGCAAGTATTAAAGAACCTAAAAAAGGGAAAAAAGTTACAGCGGCAGAATTTGCCAAGGAACAAACAAAAATGATAGAGCAGCTTCAGCAAAATAGAACTATGCAGATGCGGGTAAACTGATAACGGGATAACGACTATACTTAAAATCCAAAATCTGTCTTTATTGGCGGGTTTTGGGTTTTTTATTTTCTTTGCATATGAATGCTTTTCAAGATAAGATAATTATTATCACAGCGCCTTCCGGTGCTGGCAAGACATCTATTACCAAACAACTGCTTACTGTTTTTCCGGAGTTAACCTTTTCTATTTCTGCGGCCACGAGGGCTGCCCGAAATTATGAGAAAGATGGCGTGGATTATTATTTTCTTGCGCTGGAAGATTTTAAACAAAAAATTAAAGCGGGCGAATTTGCAGAGTGGGAAATGGTATATGAAGGGAAGTACTATGGTACATTGAAAAAAGAATTGCAGCGCATTTGGGATGCTAATCAATGTCCGCTATTGGACATAGATGTAAAAGGAGCTATTCATGTGCAGCAGCAATACCCGGAAACGTCGTTGTCCATTTTTATAGAACCTCCTTCGGTAGCAGAGCTGCAGCGCAGGCTGGAGTCGCGAGGCACAGAAACGGCAGAAACCCTACAGGCTCGTGTAAATAAGGCGAGTTATGAAATATCTTTTAAGAATCATTTTGATGAAGTGGTAGTGAATGACGATCTGGCGGTAGCTTGTGAGAAAACGGAGGCGATTATTCGGAAATTTCTGGAATTATAGCATTTTTTCCCCTCGCTTTTAGTGATGCGACCTGTTTATTATCTTTATGCCATGATAGATTGGACAATCATTGGGGCGTTTGTTGTTACCTTACTGCTGATGGGATTTTTTGCCGGAATAGAAATGGCGTATTATAGTGCCAATCGGTTTTCTTTGGATTTGAAAAGAAAGCAAGGAGGAATCGTAGGTGGTATTCTTACAAAATTTATTGATAGTCCTGCCAGTTTTATCGGTACTACTATTATTGGTTTTAGCCTGTTTCTTACATTCTTTAGCCTACAGATAAGCAATGTAATGGATCCGGTGTGGAAACGATTTAATGTGGGTTCTGATCTGGTACATATTATTATCGAAATAATTGCGGCTACCTTCCTTGTTCTCATTTTTGGAGAGTTTATTCCCAGAGCCATCTTTCGGGCTCGTAGTAGTAGCTTGTTGATTGGGTTTAGCAGAGTAGTTAATATCTTCTACTATATGTTTTCTCCCATTGCAGATGGTTTTATTCGCCTTTCCGAATGGATGTTGAAATATGTGTTCAATGTGCGGGTGGATAAGATGAAAGAGCCACTAAGCAAAAGCGAATTAAAGAATCTTTTTCAGCAAAATCGCCGTCAGGAAAGAGAAGGGCAAAGTACCTTGTGGCTGGAGAATGCGCAGGATTTCCCTAAGTTAAAAATCCGACAATCATTAGTGCCCCGTAAAGAAGTGATAGGCGTACCGGTTACGGCCAGTATAGAAGAAGTGCAACAGAAGTTTGTAGAAACAAAGCTTAGTAAGCTCGTTGTTTTTGAAAACAATATCGATCATATTGTAGGATATATTCACCAGTTGGATCTGTTTAAAAAACCTAAAGACATACAGTCGGTTTTGCTACCTATCCCGGCGGTGCCGCCTAGCATGAGTGCCACAGGCCTTATCAGTAAATTCAGCCGGGAGCGCAAGAGTATTGCCTGGGTAGTGGATGAGTTTGGAGGTACGGCGGGCATTATTACTATGGAAGATATTCTGGAAGAGCTTTTTGGGGAGATTAATGATGAGTATGTCAAAGAAAAATTTGTGGAGAAGCAGCTGGCGCCTAATGAATATATTTTTTCCGGAAGAATGGAGCTTGATTATTTGGAAGAAAAATATGGGCTTAAGTTCCCGGAAAATGACTCTGAAACCCTCTCCGGTTATATTATTAATTTTCATGAAACTATCCCTTTGGAAAAAGACAGGATAATTATTGACGACTACGAGTTTGATATCATCAGCGTGAGTGATACCCGTATTGAAATGGTAAAGTTAAAAAAGCTCAAATAAGCGGCTTTAATAAGCTTTTCTTGCAATTAGGCTAATCTGTTAACTTTGCCGCACTTTATAAAATAATAATGGCGCTATTCGATTTTTTTAGCAAACGAGGCAATAATGCCGGTGAGGAAATGTCTTTTATAGATCATTTAGAGCAGCTTCGCTGGCATCTGATTCGATCGGTAATAGCTGTGATAGTAGGCGCTATTATTGTCTTTGCTTTTTCCGGTTATATTGTTAATGATGTTCTGTTTGGCCCCACCCGCTCCGATTTTATTTCGGCAGAATGGCTATGCAAAGCGGGCAGATGGATAGGTATAGGCGATGCAATTTGTTTTACCCAAACTGATGTGAAGTTTCAGGAAACGACTATGACGGGCCAGATCATTGCCACGTTTACCCTGGCTTTCATGGGAGGCTTTATTCTGGCTTTCCCGTATATATTCTGGGAGTTTTGGCGTTTTGTAAAGCCCGCGCTATCAGATAAAGAGCTTAAAACCACCCGCGGGGTTATCTTTTGGGTATCACTGCTTTTTTTCATTGGGGTAGGCTTCGGGTATTTCATTCTTACTCCTTTTATGGTAAATTTTTATTTTACCTATAAGCTCAGCGATCTAATAGAAATAAGACCTATTTTTTCTGATTACTTAGAAAATCTTATCTATACTACTGTAGGTATCGGGCTTTTATTCCAGTTGCCGCTTTTGATCATGGTCTTGGCTCGGGTGGGTATTATTACAGCTCGTTTTTTGCGCAAGTACCGTCGTCATGCTTTTGTACTTGTACTTATTGCAGCCGCTATTATTACACCCACTACCGATCCTTTTAGCCTTGCTATCGTTACTATACCGCTCTATATCTTGTTTGAGGCAAGTATTGTATTAGCAGCCCGTATCAATAAGCAGCAGGAAAAAGAAAATCCGCCGGAGGAGTGGAGCTAGCGAATAAGTCGCTCCCATCTCGTAAGCATTTTACGTTGATCCACTAAGAGTTTCTAGCTATTGTTTAAAATAGCTATTACTATGCTTGCAAGTGCGTAGTGTTTGTTATAGTTTTGTTCAGCATGTACTAAGTAGTTACCTGCTACTAATACATCACTAATTCTAATCCTTTAAAAACTACATTTTTTGTACTTATGAAAAAGAGTTACTATCGTTCTTTATGGCTATGTCTTGCCATTAGTTTTTTATCCATTCGTTGCGACAAAGTGAAAGATTTAGTATCTGTTAACCTTGAATTGCAAATGGCAAACATAGAATTCTCCATACCACCACAAGCACAAGGAACACAAGGGCTGGCAGAATTTAGCACACACTTGAATGTAGACAGTATTATTAAATCGAAGTCCCCTTCTTTGGGTGTCAATAATATCAAATCTGTTAAAATAAAATCCTGCACTATTCAATTGTTGAATGCGAGTGGGGACGATCATTTTGGCGCTTTATCCGCCTATAAAGTAGAACTGGGCAGTAACGGTAATTGGACTATCGTAGCAGAGCAAGCTAATAATCCGGATGCTGCATCATCAACACTTACTGTGCCTGTCAATTCAGCAGAAGATTTTAAGCCTTATTTTATTGGTAGTAGCTTTGCGTATAAGCTAAGTGGAACAACCCGCCGCGCTACAACGCAAACATTGGCATGTAAAGCAACTATTGTTTTTGATGTAAAAGCAGGCCTATAAACTATATATGGGACGGTTTAAATAACCGGTATAAATTGCAAGCAACAAAAGCTACTACGATAATAAAGTGGTAGCTTTTTTATATTTGCAGAATAAATAATGCCTGTATGAATACTTCCTTTGATCTCAGTAAGCCAATAGCCATCGGTGGCGATCACGCCGGATATGAAGTAAAAGAACTTTTAAAGTCTTTTTTGGAAGGTAAAGGACTTTTGTTTGAGGATTTTGGTACACATAGTACAGATTCCGTAGATTATCCTGACTATGCTCACCCGGTAGCGCTGGCAGTAGAAAGCGGCAACTATGCGTTTGGCATTTTACTCTGTGGTACTTCCAATGGAGTAGCAATTACGGCAAATAAGCATCAGCATATACGGGCGGCTATATGCTGGGGAGAAGAAATTGCAAGCCTCGTACGCCAACATAATGATGCGAATATACTTTGCATTCCTGCCCGCTTTGTAAGTGAAGCATTGGCGGAAAAAATGCTGAATATTTTTATCACTACCCCTTTTGAAGGAGGAAGACATGGACGCCGGGTGGAGAAAATGGCTTGTAACTAAGCTATAACCGCTTATCAAATCCCTTTGATCAACATACTTTTTTCTTGTATGTTTGAACCTCTTTATTAAATTTTGTTTACAAACATGAAAAAACTAGTATTAGTAGCGCTGTTCCTGCCCGCAGTAGTAGTTGCGGTTGCACAAAAAAAAGCATCGCCGGCAAGCTATGCGAAAACAATTACTGCAGAGGATTTAAAACGCCACCTGTATATTATCGCTGGCCCTGAAATGGAAGGAAGAGATACGCCTTCTCCGGGATTAGAAAAAGCAGCTGATTATATAGAAAATCATTTTAAATCTCTTGGTCTTGTACCGGGTAATAATGGTAGCTATCGTCAGTATTATCCCTTGTATAAGGATTCAATGGTAAGCACATCTATCTCAATAAATGGTGCATCTTTTGAGTTGAATAAAGATTTTGTTCCCAGCATTGCTTATAATCATACGGCAACAATACGTTCTTCAGAAGTAGTATTTGCTGGTTTTGGTATTGTGGATGGCGCCATCAATGATTACGGCGATCTTAATGTAAGAGGTAAGCTGGTTATGATTCTGGACGGTATGCCCAATGATTATAAACCTGCCGCCCAAGGCTTTAATTCACCTGCAAGTCTTTATAATAAAATTCTGAAAGCACAGGAAAAAGGGGCAGCGGCTGTGCTGGTGGTGTATAATAACTTTCCTCGTAAGCCAGGTAATACAGCGGGCAATTATACAATGAATGGATTTCCTTCGGCAATGATGCTACAGACGTTCCTGGTGTCTGAAGAAATAGCAGGGAAGATTTTGGGTCAAAGCGGAAAAGATATTATTGCTAAAGCAAAAGCGACAAAACCGGTAGCGACTGCTTACAAAGCTGAAACAGAACTAGGCTATACTAAGGTTACAAAAACAGTAAATGTTTCGAATGTATTGGGAATGGTAGAAGGGACAGATAAAAAAGACGAGTATGTTTTTGTGACATCACATTATGACCATGTGGGTGCTCGCCCAGATGGAACTATTTACTACGGAGCCGATGATGACGGAAGTGGTACAGTCGCTATACTGGAAATGGCAGAGGCATTTGCAAAAGCAAAAGCAGCTGGGAAAGGCCCTCGCCGTACCATAGTTTTTATGACTGTAAGTGGTGAAGAGAAAGGATTGTGGGGTTCTAAATACTATAGCGATCATCCTATTTTTCCTTTAGAGAAAACAACAGTAGATCTGAATATTGATATGATTGGCCGTGTGGGCGAAGAGTATCAAAAGAATGCCAAGGATTCCGGTAATTATGTTTACATCATCGGGGATGATAAGTTGAGTACAGATTTGGCTCCTATTACTGATGAGGTGAATAAAAAATACACCAAAATGGTATTGGACAGAAAGTACAACGATCCTAACGACAGAAACAGATTCTACTATCGTAGTGACCATTACAACTTTGCCGAAAAAGGAGTACCGGTAATTTTCTATTTTAATGGTGTGCATGAAGACTATCATAAGCCTACTGATACGCCTGATAAAATAAACTATAAATTAATGGCCAAAAGATCACAGTTGGTATTCTATACAGCGTGGGAAATGGCTAACAGAGATGAAATGCTGAAAAGAGATATTGAACTTCCAAAGCTCTAAGCAGTCTTCTTATAACGGATATTATGAAAAAAGCAGCTCACTGAGCTGCTTTTTTCATAGGGGAATAGCTTGCCGAAAAGCAGCATAAAATTGTTGAAAAAGCGATGACATTTATGCTGATAATTCGATAAGAAGGAAAGTATAAATATTAAGCATGCAAAAACTACTATTAATCAGCCTGTTAGCTTTTTTTGCTTTTTCAAGTTGTAAAAAAGATACAAAAGAAGAAACGCCACCTACTCCACCAGATAACAAACAGATAGATATAGCGGCCGTGAATGGTGCAGTGAAGATTTTCATGGAAACCTTCTCTATTCCAGGTGCTTCTTTAGCCGTTTCCAAAAATGGGAAGCTCGTGTATATAAAAGGTTTTGGAGTAGCGGATAAGGTAACAAAGGAAGAGGTAAAACCTAGTTCGCGGTTTCGGCTGGCAAGTGTAAGTAAAACGTTTACCGGTGTAGCCATTATGAAACTCGTACAGGAGGGTAAGCTCTCTCTTGATGATAAAGTTTTTGGAGCTACTGGCGTACTCGGTACAACTTATGGCACTACACCTTATAATACTAACCTGGGAAATATTACCGTGCGCCATTTGTTAAATAACACAAGCGGTTCGTGGGGAGGCGCAACAGGTGGAGATGTTATTGATTACAACCCAACTTATACTACCAAGCAGTTTTTCGATTGGGTATTAAATACCAGAACAAATCCAAAAGCACCCGGAACACAGTATGATTATTCTAATATCAATTTTTGGATTGCAGGCCGGGTGATTGAGAAAATAAGTGGTAAAACATATATCAACTATTTAAAAGAAGATTTGCTGCCAACAACTGGAGGTACACAAACGGATCTTGCGGGAAAAACAGAAGCAGAAAGAAAAGCGAATGAAGTGAAGTACTATGGGCAAAATGGTGATGCTTCTTATGTTTATTCAATTGCTTTTCCCCGCAGGGATGCAGATGGAGGCTTGATTACTACAGCGCCTGATTTATTACGCCTACTAACAGCGGTAGATGGTTTTCCTTCGAGGCCCGATATTCTTAATAGTACCTCTATCGCTCAATTTACCGCAACATCCGCTTTTTCTAATTATGCTTTAGGTATAGCTATGTGGCCGGCTCAGCAGGTATGGTATAATTATGGCAGCCTTCCGGGGACACGTACAGGATTTATGCGGCATAATAACGGAATGTGTGCGGCTTTGTTACTCAACTCAAGAGTTGACCCTGCTAAGAATGAAACGCCTTTTGTGCAGGAAATGCAGAGTTTGCTGTTGGACATGGTAACGAATGTAACTCACCCCTGGAAAGATATTGATCAGTTTTAATAATGCTGCTTGATTTCCATATATTAAGAGAGCCTCTAAGAAGAGGCTCTCTTAATATAGTTTTTTAACCGTATATACGCTCAATGGCATCCTTACATTTTTCCATAATCACTTTGCGCTTCATCGATAATTTAGGGGTGAGTTCACCGGTATCAACACTCCATTCATTGGGCAATAACTCAAACTTTTTAATTTGCTCCACATGATTAAAATGCTGGTTGTATCGCTCTACCGTATCTTTTATTAATTGCAGCACTTTTTCATTACGAATGGCTTCTTCCTTTGTAGTAAAGGCAATATTGTTTTCCTGCATCCATTCTTTAATAGCGGGAATAGAAGGAACAATTAAAGCGCCTACAAATTTTTTCTCAGCACCTAAAACCAGTATCTGTTCGATAAGCCGGCTTTCTTTCATCTTGTTCTCTATGGGTTGGGGGGCTACATATTTTCCTCCGCTGGTTTTAAATAACTCTTTTTTACGATCGGTAATTTTTAAGTTATCCTCTACCCATACACCTATGTCGCCAGTATATAACCAACCGTCTTTTACCGTTTCAGCGGTAAGGTCTGGTCGTTTATAATAACCCTGCATAACGCTGGATCCTTTTACAAGAATTTCTCCGTCTTCGGCCAGTTTTACTTCAACGCCTTGTATAGGCGGTCCCACTGTTCCAAAGTAAGGGTTGCCTTTTCTGTTTACAGAAATAACAGGGCTATTTTCTGTGGGGCCATACCCTTCATAAATAGGAATGCCTGCGGCAGTAAACACACGCAATAATTTTTCAGATGCGGCGGCTCCACCGGTTACAATGAATTTTATATTTCCACCCAGCGCCTCCTGCCATTTTTTAAACACCAGTTTGCGAGCTATGCCCAATTTGAAATTATACCAAGGTCCTTTGCTTACACGGTTATCATACTTTAATCCTAAGCCCACACTCCAGAAAAACAAAGCTCTTTTAATGCCTGTTAATTCATTGCCTTTGGCCATTATTTTCTCATATACTTTTTCCAGCAGGCGAGGTACTGTTGTAAAGCCATCTGGTTTTACTTCTTTAAGGTTATCACCAATCGTTTCTAAGCTCTCGGCATAATAAATACCTATACCACTAAAAAGATATAGATAGGTGATCATCTTCTCAAAGATGTGATTAAGCGGCAAAAAGCTTAGCGTTTTTGTTTGCGGCGCATCCTCAAACGGAAAACTTGCTTTTGAGAAATAAACATTGCTCACAATATTGCTATGACTTAGCATTACCCCTTTGGGAGTACCGGTAGTGCCGGACGTATAAATGATGGTGGCAGTATGCGAGTTAGGAATATCTTTTTTTATATTCTCTGCCTGGGCAAGTGAGGCTTCATCTGCCAAGGCAGCTATTTGTGTGTAATGAGTGGCTCCTTCTATTGTTTCAAACGTGTATATCTCTTTTAAAGAAGGCACATTACCGGCGATGCTTTTTACTTTTTCCAAAAGTGCGGCATCGCTTACAAACATATATTTTACTTGTGCATCATTTAAGATAAACTCCAGTTCTGTAGGATTAGTGGTGGGATAAATAGGCACGAGGATAGCACCCGTTTGCTGTACCGCCAAATCAACAAAGACCCACTCCGGCCTATTGTTACTAATGATGCCAATTTTATCGCTTGACTCAGCCGTATAGTTTCCACCGTTTACGCCCAATTTTACTAAACCAGCAGAGAGGTGGTTAACAGTATCCTGCACCTGCTGTGTGCTATAGCTTTTCCATGCACCATTTACTTTAGCGCTCAGCATATCATTTTTCGGAAACCGGCGAAGCTGTTCCGCAACTGCATCAAAAAGTCGAAACGAAGAAAAATCCATGGCACAAACGTTGAATGAATAAAAAATAGTAAGATGTACAAAATAGCGAAAAATTGATACATAAAAAAGCCCTGCATATACAGGGCTTTCAAAAAAGTATATTGTAAGAATTAATTTACCTGATAATATTGACCGGCCGGTATTTTAAATACTCTTGATTTTTGCAAATTGGTAAATTTCGTATAATCTTCCGCATGGGTTTTTGTCCAGTTTTCGTAAGCTACGAGGTTGATTACAGGACCAAAAAGCCATTGGTTATAAGCATCGAATAAACCATCCTGTAAAAGCTGTCGGTGAAAATCAAATAAGCGAGAAGGGAAGCGGCTGGCATAGTCTTTATCCCAATCCAGTAGAAAGCGAGTGCGAATCATCGTCAACGCATCAATGCTTAATCCTTTATTGGCAACTGTACTTTGTTTATTCATTGTTTGCAAAAAAGCTTTAGCGAATTCACTCTTGTTTTTTTCTTCGCCTTTCATAAGATCAAATTCTGCAAACAATTTCTCCTTATAGCTGTCCAATAGCATTGTTTTCATCGCGGCACCTCTTTCGGAAAGGCTTTCCATATTAATGAAAATTTCGCCATAAATAATGCTCCACACTTTATCCTTTGTATGGAAATAATGCATTGCTGCATTGTAATAATTGCCTGCATAAGAAGGGTCTACCTGTATACCTTTTTCCCAATAATTAATAGCAGAGAAATTTTTTGTCGCCCAAAGCAGTTCTCCGTACTCGCTCAGCAGCGGCCCGCTAGTAGGAAATTTTTTCAAAGCTTTCTTGTACATTTTATCGCATTCCTTCACTTCTTCCAGCGCCTTGTACACATTGCCGGCAATTTGATAGGTTATTTCATCTGCATCGTCTCTGTCTGTTAATATTTTGGCCACTTCTTTGGCCTTTACATAGTCACGTTTCAGATAATGACTCATGGCCAAATCTTTCTGCAGCTCCAGATTATTCTTGTTTTCTTCCAACGCACGGGTAAGAATAAGAATAGCATTGTTATAATCCCCGCTACGCATAAAGGCGCGGGCATTGTCTTGTTGTGTTTTGATGTCATTCTGGGCAAAGGCAAAAAAGCTCCCCAGCAAACAAAAAGTGACAATAGCAATTTTCTTCTTCATAATTACAAAGTAAAAACAAAGAGACGTTGTAATGAACGTCCCTGTTGCAAAATAACAATATTTTGAGGCTTGTTGCCTGTTAAAGCAGATGTGTAAGCAAGCCGTCTCTGAGTTTGGGCTCAAACCAGGTACTTTTGGGCGGCATTACATTACCACTGTCTGCAATATCAAATAACTGCTGTATACTTACCGGGTAAATGCTGAAAGCAATTGTCATTTCGCCACTATCCACTCTTTTTTCTAACTCCTGCAATCCTCTTATACCGCCTACAAAGTCAATTCGCTTATCCGTACGCTGATCTTTTATGCCTAACAATTTATCCAGCACATTATTGGATAAAACCGTTACATCCAAGATGCCGATAGGATCAGTGGTATAAGTGCCTTCCTTACTCGTTAACGTATACCATTGCTTATCCAAATACATGCCGAACTGATGAGGAATAGCAGGTTTTACAGCACTGTTGCTGGTAGTAATAGTAAAATCTTCTTCCAGTGCGTTGAGTAAATCCTCTTTGCTCAGCCCGTTTAAGTCTTTTACCAACCGGTTGTAATCCAATATAGCCAATTCACTGGCGGGGAAAATGGTAGTCAAAAAATAAGCGGCGGCCTCTCTTTCCGGTAACGCCTGGCTTACTTTGGCAGCACTGGCAGCACGGTGGTGACCATCGGCAATATAAGTAGCCGGTACTTCCTCTGCAAAAAGATCAGATATGGATTGTATAGCCGTTGTATCGTTTACGATCCATACTGTATGTTGTATGCCATCTTCGGCAGTAAAATCATAAGCGGGAGCATGATCTTGTTTCCAGTCGTTGATGAGGATATCAAGTGCTGCTACGTTATTGTAGGCTAAAAAAACATTGCCGGTTTGCGCTTTGATGGTGCGCATGTGATCAATGCGATCTTTTTCTTTTTCAGGACGGGTAAATTCATGTTTCTTGATAGTACCGGCAAAATAATCTACTACAGCAGAAACACATACCAGCCCTGTTTGACTACGCCCATCCATAATAAGTCGATAGATATAATAGCAGGGTTTGTCTTCGGTAAATAAATAGCCTTCTGTAATTGCTTTTTCTAAATTACTTTTTGCCTGATCATATACTTGCTGACTATGGGTGTCTATGTCTTCAGGTAAATCAATTTCGGCTTTGGTAATATGCAGGAAAGAATGCGGGTTTCCTTTTACTTCTTCCCGTGCCTCACTGCTATTTAATACATCATAGGGGCGAGAAGCTACTTTTTCAACTACGTCTTGTTTTGGCCGAAGGGCTTTAAAGGGGGCGATATGCGCCATTTTGTAAACGATTTATTAAGGCGCAAAAGTAGGATTAATGAAGGGAACAGGAAAATGCCTTTACCTGTATTGATAAAGGCATTTAATAGAGTTAAAAGCAGTAACCAAGCTTAAGTCCAAGCATCGTATTAATATCGCCATTATTGTAACTTGAAAAATCAGCTCTACCACCAATAATCCAATTTCTATCGAGATTAAAGTCAAGTCCTAGGCTAACTCTATAGCCTATTATGAATTCATTTTTGTAATTCAGAATAGATTTCCTAACAAAATAGCCGGGAGAAGCTTCATATCTTTCTGCATATTTTTCGTAAGACTGCATAGTGTATCCGGCTGTGGGGCCAACTGCGATATTAAACCCTTTTAGAAACCTATTGAAAGGATAATAAGAAAGTTTTACATACAAAAGTGAATTTGACACATGATGAAAGGTTTTATAAATCAAATCTGCACTGGTTATATCTTCAATTTTGGGGTTTTTAATGCCGTTTTCAAAAAAGACTTCACCACCAATCAATAGCTTACTAATGAATTTTCTTTTTTGTTTTAATATATTTTTTGAAAAATCAACTGAAATAGAATAGCCCAAAATATCCCCTGTCTCAAAATTTACTTATCCGCCTGTTATGCCTAACTGGTGGCTTGGATAAAGCTGGGCATAGAGCTGTGTAGCGGTAAAAAAAATAGAAGTAAAAAAGGACATAGTAGTCCCTTTGTAAGGTGGGTGTGTTTCATTGTAGAAAGGTGTTAGTTTAATCGAATCTAAGTTTTCCTACGTAGGAAAACTTAGAGGAATATGTAGTGATATGTTAATTTCTATCCCTTCCGCTTCGCAAAATCTTTCATTACATCAGTAAGTAATACCATGCTCTCATAAGGCAGGGCATTATACATAGAAACACGGAAACCGCCTACGCTGCGATGGCCTTTGATACCGTAAAAGTTTTCTTTTTTGCAAAGCTCCAAAAACTCTTTTTCTAACACTTCATTTTCCATCACAAATACGCCATTCATGTGGCTGCGGTCTTCTTTTACTACCGTGCCTGTAAATAGTGGTAAGCTATCCAATGTGCTATAAAATAAATCAGACTTAGCGGCATTTCTTTTTTCAGCAGCAGTTACTCCGCCGTTGTTTTTTAACCAGCGCAGCGTGAGCATGCAAATGTATACGGCAAAAACGGGTGGTGTATTTAACATGGATCCATTCGCAATATGTTGACGGTAATCCATCATCGTGGGGATCTTGCGATCTACTTTACCCAATATATTTTTATTAACAACAACAAGATTTACTCCCGCTGCGCCTACATTCTTTTGTGCGCCGGCATAGATAAGTGCAAATTTGTTGAAATCCATTTCCCGGCTTAGGATATCACTACTCATATCGGCTACTACCGGAACATTAAACTGGTGAAAGAGCTCCATGTTTTGCCACTGCGTACCATATATGGTATTATTGGTGGTGATATGTACATACTTGGCAGTAGCCGGTACTCTGAAATCTTTGGGGAGATAAGTATAGTTTTTATCCTTACTGCTACACACTACTTCAACATGGCCAAAAAGTTTGGCTTCTTTAATCGCTTTGGTTCCCCACACATCCGTAT
>CAZPPM010000031.1:19605-29205 GCA_964588445.1 uncultured Citrobacter sp. | reverse complement strand
GGAGGTAATCTTCATCGATTGTCTCGTAAGCAAAATTTATTTCCTGCTCACCATTTATTTTCGCGATAGTTCCCCATCCTCCCGCATTTTTCTGCGCTACCTGTGTGATAGCTGGGTTACTTAATAGTTTTTCCTTAAACAGCTTAGAACCTGAGCGTTTCATTTCCGCATTGGTTACGGTGAATAAGTCTTTGTCTTCATAACCAAGCGGCTTATTGCTTAAAAAACGAAACTGCGCATACACGGCTAGTGTAGCAATGATAAGAAAAGTGGCTAAAGAGAATTGCAACACCACCAATGATTTTTGCAAATAGTTTTTCCCGGAAAGCTTGAAGCGGTTGTATAATGTGGCAACAGGGTTGTAGCGAGAAAGAATTAAGGCAGGGTAGAAGCCAGCCAATAAACCCGTTACTAAAAACAGAACGATATAGCTAAGGATCAATTTTGTATTTAAAAGGTAAGCGATCGAAAGTTCTTTGCTGGCGAGTTGGTTAAAAAACGGAAGAGCAAAATAAACAATAGCAATGGCCATAATAAAAGCAATAAAACAAAGTATTAATGACTCACCCAGGAACTGAAAGATAAGTTGCTGCCTGCCTCCACCAACTACTTTACGTACGCCTATTTCTTTGGAACGTTTAACAGAACGGGCAATAGTGAGGTTAATGAAATTAATACAGGCAATTAATAAAATAAAAAAGGCAATGCCGGAAAGAATATACGAATACACGGGATTGCTGCCATCTACAAGACCATTTACAGCAGCTAGGTCTTTACTTAGATGAATGTCAGTAAATGGTTGTAGGAAATAATGATAGGATGATTGTATATTGTAGCTTTCCCGCATCATCAAGACGGTCTTTTCTGCATCCTTTTCAAAGAAAGCTTGCATTTTGTTATTTACCGCCTCTATATCCGCACCCGGTTGTAAAATGATAAAGGTGTTTAAAAAGAAATTAAACCAGTTTTGATTCATTGTCTCGTTTTTTTCACCGGCAATGAAAGGTAGTAGGATATCAAATTTTATTGTGGAATTTTGAGGACAGTCTTTAACAATAGCACTTACCAGATAGGGTTCAAAATCACCGGTCTCATTTTTTATTTCCATTATTTTTCCAATAGCATCCGTAGTGCCAAATTCTCTTTTGGCCATGGATTCAGAAAGCACTACCGACTTGGGATGAAGTAATGCTTCTTTTCTGTTTCCCTTTAGTAGCGGGAAAGAAAATATAGAAAAGAAAGAACTATCCGCTTTAAAAACAGTTTCGGATACAACTTCCGTTTTCTTTTTAATATCCACGCGGTGCTCTTGAAAACGAACAAACTCTTTTATTTCTGGAATTGCGCTTGTAAAACGAGGCCCTTGCAGGTAGCCGGAAATGCCGGAACGCTCTGCTTCGCTGCCATCAGGATTGACACTGCGATAGGCCACCCGATATACATTGTCGATATTGTTTAAAAAGCGATCATAACTTACCTCGTCTCTTACATATAAGATAATAAGCATGGCGCAAGCCAGCCCAAGACTAAGTCCTGTAATGTTGATAAAGGAATAGACTTTACTTCTTTTGATATTGCGGATCGCAATAAGAAAATAGTTTTTTAGCATGGCTTGTCTTTTAAGGTTATAATGACTGTGTAAGTTTAAAACTGATAGCGCTTTTGTTACAAAGAGGCGTTGCTGTTGTTATATTCTTGTGATACGCATTATTTTACCATAGTAAAAGTCTGATTTTATATTTTTTGCAGCCTCGTCTAATTCTTTTTTTAGTACATCGCTGGCTGGCATCCTGTCGGCAATTTTCATCAGCACTTCCGATTGGTGATAATCAGATTTGATTTGACTTGCATAATTGATCAGTCGGCTCCATTCTGCTACTTCTTTTATGTCTTTGTCGATTAGCTTTGTAAGTACATCAGCTTGGTAATAGCTACTTTTCATGTCCTTCATAGCTTCGATAGCCAGCGAGTAGCGCTCTTTATTAGCTTTATTGTTTTTTAAGAGATTGGTGATTATTTCTGCTTTATAATAATCGCTTTTAATGCCGCCTGCAATTTTCATCAGGTTGGCAAAATCACTTTCAGTAGTGTTAGTGTTGCTTAAAAGTTTTTTTAATGTCTCCGCTTGGTAGTAATCGGATTTCATTGTAGCCACAATAGATAAAACTTCAGCATAATTTTTTTTGCTTAAATTTTCCTGAAATAATTTTTGTATGGTGCTGTATTGATAGTAATCTGATTTAATAGAAGCAACTGTTTTTAAATAGGCATCGGCAGTAGCTTCATGGCTAAGAAAGGATGTCATTATACCATTTAGCAGAGTAGATTTATAATAATCGCTTTCGAGGTATTGATCCGTTTTTTGCAATAAAGCAATCATTTCCTGATTAGAAAGTTGCTTACTTTTTAATAATTCCGAAAGATATATCTCTTTTACATAGTCGCTCTTCAAGCGTGTTACTTCGTTTAATACTCCTTCTGTTCCTTTTTGAGCAATAATTCTCTTTACTCTGTTTTGCGCATCTATGCCATTTTCTATCATAAGCTGCACGCCATCTTCTATCAGTAGACGATCTTCTTCTGTCAGATTTGTTTTTTCAGTGCCATTGATAGTGTAGGTAACAGTACCGTTTTCATTGGCTGTAATGCTGAATGATTTTTTTTTCGTTTCATAAGAAACGCTGCTGCCGGGAGCTAGTTTTTTTACGTTTTTATCATCATCAGATAATAGAACTTCTCCCTTTACTGTAAGACTTATCTTTTCTTTATCGTCTTTTATCCTAAGCGTAAAAGTGTTGTTTTCTCTTTGGCGAGACACTTCTTTTTTCTGTGCCTGGGCTATTGTGACAATAAGAAAAAAAACAGGTAAGAAAGCTAATATTTTTTTCATTTTTTATTTTTTATATGTTGGATGCTGTCTATTTGATTTAGTGCAGATGTTGTTTAGTTTTTATTCTGTTCTTAATGATTTTACCGGGTTGGCTAATGATGCTCTTACCGCATGATAGCTTACTGTCAACAATGCGATAAGAATAGCCACTATGCCTGCCGTGCCAAAAATCCACCAGCCAATTGTGGAGCGGTAGGCAAAGTTTTGCAGCCAACTATTGCCTGCCCACCACGCTAATGGGATAGCTATTAAAAGTGCTATTAAGACCAGGCTCAAAAACTGACGACTTACCAGTAGAATAATATTGCCAATCGTAGCGCCTAAAATTTTACGGATGCCGATTTCCTTTGTACGTTGAATAGTAGTAAAAGCTGCCAAAGCAAAAAGACCCAGACAAGCTAAGGCAATGGCTAGCCCTGCAAATAAAGAGAATAAATTGGCCGTGCGTACTTCAGCTTTGTAAAGAGCGTTGAAATCATCGTCCATAAAATGATAATCAAAAGGACGGTGTGTTACTCTGGCCTGCCATATTTTTTCCAATGAAGCAATGGTACTCGCTACATTAGTGGCTTCTATTTTTACAAATAGTTGCATTACTGAAGAGCTATCAAGAAATAATAATAGTGGCCCGATAGGCGTGTGCAGGGATTCAAAGTGGAAATCTTTAATTACACCTACAACAGGCCCCGGCGTTGCTTTGCTGATTATTCTTCCAATTGCATTCTCAGGAGTCCAACCGAGGTCTTTTACAGCCTTTTCGTTTAGAATGTAAGTGCTTTTATAATTAGCATAGCCGTTGCTGGTATCTTGTGTGGAAAAATCACTTTTTACAAAATCTCTTCCGGTGGCTAGTTGCATGCCCATCGTTTGTAAATAACCTAAGTCAACGGGAGCAGCATTTAAGGCTAATTGTTTTTTACCTGTTCCATCTTCCGCTTCTATTCCATCGCCCCATCCTATGGAAGTAGGATCTTCATAGGCGCCGGTAACACTTACTACGCCGTGGGTATTGCGTATGGCTTCTTTCAATAATTCATAACCTGCTTTTGTTTTATAATCTACAGGCATTACGACCACTTGCTCCCGGTCGTATCCTAATTTTTTATTTTGAATATACGATACCTGGTTAAGTATGATAAGCGTACCTGTAACTAAGAAAATAGCTATTACAAATTGAAATACAATAAGTGATTTACGTAACCCGCCACCAGAACTGGAAATACGTAATCCTGATTTTAGAATATTGGCCAGCTTCGTATTACTTAAGATAAATGCAGGATAGGCACCCGCTAATAAACTTATGAATAAAGTAAGCGCCAGCGCCGCTAGGATAAATATAGGATGTGTAAACTGTAATGCTGTAAAATCTTTCCCTGTAATTCCATTAAACAAAGGAAGTAATAGAATAGCCATTAAAATCGCACATAGTAAAGCTATAACAGTAAAGGCTAGCGACTCTCCTAAAAATTGTTTTAATAGTTGTGATTTCGCTGCACCCATTACTTTGCGTATGCCTATCTCTGTACTACGGCTAATGGATTGTGCCGTAGCCAGATTTGTATAGTTGACACAGGCAATCAACAAAATTAGAATGGCTACTATGCTTAGCACATAGATATATGTCATATTGCCGCCTGCTTCCAAGCCGCCATCTACGTTAGAACGTAGATGTACATCTGTTAATGCCTCCACGTGAAAAGTCATGTAATCCGAACCTTCTTCCGAGATCCGGAGCTCTTCTTTCGCCATTTTTTTCATGAAAGGTTGTACCTGCGCATCCAACTGTGCTATCTGATTTTTATTTTGTAAAAGCAGATAGGTGATGTAATTCGCCTCTGACCATTTCTCTGTTTTAAAAGCATTGGTGCTGGCAAAGGAGATAATAATGTCATATTGGATTTGCGAATTGAGCGGGGCGGCAGCAGCGATACCTGTTACTTCATATTCTTTTGTACCTCCATTAATGCGCAATGTTTTACCGATAGGATCTTCGTTGCCAAAATATTTTTTGGCTACAGCAGGAGTGAGGACCATTTTTTGAGGACCATTTAATACCTCTGCTACATTGCCTCTTAATAAAGAGAAAGAGAAAATATTGAAGAAGTCAGCATCTGCATAAAGTACTTTTTTTTCTTCGAAAGCTTTGCTGCCATAGGCCAGAGAAAGAGATGATTTGTAGGTGCGTACATACTGCTCTACCTGTGGAAAGCTCCGCTTTAACTCAGGGCCAACTTTCGTGCCTGTTACTGCTATGGAGCTTTTCTTTCCGGAAAATTGATATTCCATTGTCGCACGGCCAATCCTGTCTGCATTTTTATGAAACTTGTCGTATGATAATTCATTGCCTACGTAAATGCCAATTAATAAGCAGGCGGCCAAGCCAATGGTGAGTCCGGTAAGATTAACGAAGCTGTAGAGCTTGTTTTTACGGATATTTCGCAGCCCTATTTTTAGATAATTTTTAAACATATGCATCCTCCGAATCCCGCAAGGGTGGGAATTTTAAAGTTGACTATAATTTCAAACCATTTATCTATAACAAATTTCTTATTCTGTTCGTAAGCTTTTAATAGGATTGGCTTTGGCAGCTTTTATCGTTTGTATACCCATAGTGATAAGTGATACAATCATTATGGCCGAAATAGCTATTGCAAAAACTAACCAGTTAAGATGTACTCTGTATGCAAATGTTTGCAACCATTTTTGCGCAGCCCACCAGCCCACGGGTAATGCGATGAAAGCCGCAATGATGATGAGTAAAAGAAAGTTTTTACTTACTAGCAGGCTGATATGCGTTACATCGGCGCCAAGGATTTTTCGTATGCCAATCTCTCTCGTTTTTTCCTTTATTAAAAAAGCTGTCAAGGCAAATAATCCCATTGCCGCAATAATCACAGCAACGATGGTGAAAAAGCTGATGATTTTTTGCAATCTGTTATACTCATTATACAATTTTTGAAAATTTTCATCAAGAAAAGAATAGCGAATGGGTACATCCGGCTCAATGCTGGCCCAAACTGTTTCAATGGCATTGATTGTCTGTTTAGTGTTGCCGCTATTTATTTTTACTAATAAAGCTCCCCCCCACATATAGCCACAGGCTTTATTCCCGATAGAGTAGGCTACCGGTCTGATGCTATTGGATAAAGTTTGCACTGAGAAATCTTTTACAACGCCAATTACCTGAGCCTGAAACGTATCACAATAAGGGTAATGGATAGCTTTTCCTATGGGTTCTGTAATGCCTGCCAGCTTTGCTGCGGTTTCATTGAGAACAACACTGCGGGTATTATTATCTGCAAAGCTTTCGTTGAAATCACGACCTTGTAGGATGGAAGCATCGAGTGTTTTAAAATAATCCTTGCTTACTTTTACCGTTGTCATGCGAATATCTTTCCCCTCTATCCGATAAAGGCTAGCAGAGGTATCAATATATTCATCTCCCGGTACCGTTGTTGTTTTAGAAACATATTGTACACCAGGAATACTTGCTAGTTTGTTTTTTACTACATCAAAGCCCGCTTCACCTGTTTTTTGTTGTATGGTAATACGCATTACCTGCTCGCTGTTAAATCCCTTGTCCTTGCTCTGCATAAAGTTCATTTGCTTACTCACTACCAAAGCAGCGAATATGAAAAAGGCAGAAAGACTGAATTGTATAACAAGTAATACGTTGCGAAGGCCGTTTCCTTTTTTGCCTTGTGAGTAATCTCCTTTTAAAACCTTTGTGGTGTTAAAGCGTGATAAGAAGGTAGAGGGATATAATCCTGAGAGTAGAATGATACCTACCATGCAGAGCAGTAGTTGTAAGTAAATACTGGTATTGCTAAATTCAAAAAGCGGAAAGTTGATATTGAATTCTCTTTTAAAGCCGGGAACAAGTAATGCCAATAGAAGAATAGCAATAAAAAGACTAAGGAAACTTAAAATAGCCGACTCGCTCATGAATTGCCAAAACAGTTGTTTGCGGCTGGAACCTAATACTTTTCTTACGCCTACTTCGCGAGCCCGTTTAATAGAAGTGGCTACGGAAAGATTACTAAAGTTGATAGCCCCTGCCAATAGAAGTAGGAAGGCCAGCCCTAACAATATCATTACTGTTTTGAAGTTACCGCCACCGCTTTTTGGAAAATTATGTATTTCCGTGAGCCGTTCTGCAAACAGTGTTGTTGCAGTTGCCTGGCTTAGATAAGTTTCAAAGCTTGTGCTATCTTTCTTTATACGGTTTTCATAATAAATGGGGTTGATGTCATTCTCAACGGCTTCGATTGTTTCACTATTTTGTAGTTTGATATAGGTTTCATACGAGTAATTGTTCCAATGAAAATTTGATTTTTCATACGGAGAACGAAAAAGAATATGCGTTTGCAGGCTGCTGGGCTTGTTTATATCTTGTAAAACCCCTGTAATGACCAGGTCTAACGCGTTATATAGTTTTATTGTTTTGCCAATAGGATTATCATTGCCAAAAAACTTCCTGCTTACTTCTTCGCTAATGATAGCCGCATTGGGTGTATTTAATGCAGTGCTTGTGTCACCAATTTTTAAGGTGTAAGGAAATACGTTAAAAAAGGAAGAGTCTACTTCTACTAATCCGTTTTGAAATATTTTTTTATCATTGGCAGCTACAATTATTTCATAGCTACCGCCACCGGCCAGTGTAGTAGCTGCTTCTACTTTGGGATAATTTGTTTTGAGGAATTGCCCTAATGGGGCAGGGGTGGCTCCATCCATTTCAATGCCGTTTTCTCCCAGCATACCCAACTTATAAACTTTGCTCAAGGAGGGGTGCCACTTATCATAGCTCATCTCATGATTCAGGTAAAGAAGTATGAGGACAAAACTTGCAATGCCTACAGAGAGACCAATAATATTGATGCTACTATAAATTCTGTTTTTAAATAGCGAGCGCCAGGCTATTTTTAAATAACTTTTAATCATACTGCCTTTTTTATCCAATAATTTGCAACTATGAGAAGTACGAAACTAATCTTATACCAATTTAGTAAGTCTGTTATTATCAGTTGTTTATAGGATATTTTTTTCTTAAGGACTGTACGAAAACGTACACCAACTGTTCATACTTGAACGCTATAAGCCTTAATCAGCCCGTAGCGATTTTACAGGGTTTTGAATGGCCGCCTTGATAGACTGGTAACTAATTGTAAGTACTGTGATAAGAATAGCTGCAAATCCGGCCACAACGAATATCCACCAGTCAATCGATGTTCTGTAAGCAAAATTTTGTAGCCATTTTTCTCCCACCCACCAGGCTATAGGCGCAGATAAGACAATGGCAATACCTACCAGCAATAAAAATTGTTTTGCAATCAAAAAGGCAATCGTGCTAATAGAAGCGCCCAATACTTTGCGGATACCAATTTCTTTTGTTCGCTGTGTAGTAGTAAAAGTTACCAACCCGAATAAACCAAGTGCGGCGATAAAAATGGTAAGTAACGAAAAGAGATTAATCACTTTGGTCAGTTTGCTTTCTTCTGCATATTGCATTTTAAGTTCATCTTCAAGTAAAGTGTAGTTTAGTGTATGACCGGGAAATCGGTTGCTCCAAAATGCTTCTAATTGTTGGATAGTGCTTGTTAAATTTCCAGATCCTATGCGTACGGCGAAATATTGATAAGCATAACTGGCGTTAAAGATCATAATGGGGTTGACTTTTTCCTGTAATCCATGCTGGTGATAATTCCGCATTACACCTATTACTCTGCCGGAGTCCATACCGGATGTGCTAACTAGTTTACCTATAGCTTCTTTGGGTTGCCAGCCTATTAACTGACAGGCCGCTTCATTCAGTAAAATGCCCTTTTTTTCATCAGTAGCAAATGCGTCAGAAAAATCTCTTCCTTCCAGTAGAGTTATGCCTAATGTCTTTACATAATCTTTGTCCGAAGGGATTACTTCTAATGTTACACTTTTGTCTTTGGGATAGCCCTCGGGCTGTACCAGTTGACCATCCCATCCATATTTACCGGGCAGGCCGGCAGATCCTGCAACTGATTTAGTGTTGGATAATTTACTCAGTTCATGTTTTATGCTTTCGTAATTGCGCTGTAAATCCTGATAAGGTGTATTCCTTAAGTTTATGATAATGGTAGCGTCTTTTGTAAAGCCAAGATCTTTATTTTGGATGTAATTGAATTGTCTTGCAGCAATTATGGTTCCTATGATTAATACCAATGATACAGAAAATTGGAATATTACCACTACTCTTCGTAAAGTGAAGCCTCCTCCAAAATTACTATTGGTTTTCTTTATGGTTCCGGCTGGATTTAACCTGGAGAGGAGTAAAGATGGATACCAACCTGCTAATAGTGTAGTGCAAATAATTAGTAACAATCCTCCTAAAAGAACAACAGGAGCGATGAGTAAATCTAAAGGGATAGATTGATTAGTTATTTTTTCAACCAAGGGTAGTAATAGGAAGATAAGTCCTACTGCTAAAACTGTAGAGCTCAGGATAAGTGTAAATGCTTCTATCATGAACTGCGTGATCAATGCCAGACTTTTAGCTCCCATTGTTTTACGAATTCCTACTTCTACTGTTCTTTCTGTTTGGTAAGCTGTAGTAAGGTTAATGAAATTAATACAGGCTAATATCAATAAGGCAATGCCAATAGCCGTAAGAATATAGAGCTGAGATTTGCTGCCTTTCGGTTTGTTGAAACCAGATAAGGATGATTGCAGGTAAATAT
>CAZPPM010000031.1:0-19595 GCA_964588445.1 uncultured Citrobacter sp. | reverse complement strand
AATATCTTTAACGGCTTCGAGTTTGTGCTTTACGTTGTAGCCAAAATTTTCATATTCTTTTCCGTTTAGTTGCATTGAGAGTGCGGAAATTTTCTCTGTTGCACGGTCTCTGTTTACGCCAGGTTTTAATGTTACATAACAAGTCATGTCCCATACAAACCACTGCTGCATATTGCCACCCCATTTTTCCCAACTATTGAGTGATAAAAGAATATCAAAGTTCATATGTGAAGGGGGAAGATTCTTTAGTATTCCGGTTATTTTAAAAGGTACAGAGTCGGCAATAATCAAGGTCTCTCCAATTACATTTTTCCTTCCAAAATATTTTTTTGCTGTTTCTTCTGTTAATACAAGAGAGAAAGGGTCGTCGAGGGCATTGCGTGAGTTTCCTTCAAGCAACGGGTAATTAAACGAGGTTAAAAAATCTTTGCCTGCAAATACAATTTTATCAAAATAGTATTGATTAGCCATTTTCACAGCTACTCCATTAAGACTTTTTACAGGAATTATTTTTTCTACTTCAGGAACATTTTGCTCAATAGCGGGAACCAATGCACGGCCTACTGTGTTGAGTTGGTCATTTTTGGTATCTGATGTATAAGTAGTAATGACGCGATAAAGATTCTCTGGCTGATCTTTATCTACCGAGATATTATTGTAGATATACAAGCCAATTAATGCGGCGAAAGCTATCCCAAGCGCAAGGCCTGTAATGTTGATAAAAGAAAAAAGCTTTTTCTTCATCAGGTTTCTCCAGGCAACTTTAAAATAATTTTTTAACATGGCTGCTTGTTTTGTATTGATGTTATTCTGTTCTTAGTGATTTTACAGGGTTGGCTACAGCAGCTTTAATGGCTTGGTAGCATACGGTGGCTAGAGCAATGACTATCGCTACCGCGCCTGCCAGTATAAACATCCACCATTGAAGGTGTATGCGATAAGCAAAATCCTGCAGCCAATTATTCATACTCCACCAAGCAACAGGTATAGCTATCACGAAAGACACTACAACTAGCAATACATATTCTTTTGATAGTAACTGAACAATACCATTTACAGAAGAGCCTAATATTTTACGCATACCAATTTCCTTGGTACGCTGCCTTATAGCAAAAGCACTTAACGCAAATATGCCCATTGTGGCGATGGTAATAGCAGTAATGGTGAGCAGTAGAATAATGCTGCTGAAACGTTCATGCTTTTCCATTAGTTTGGCAAAATCATCATCCAGCCAGGAATAGCGCACAGGATACGCTGGCTCTTGGTTTTTCCAAAAGGACAAAATTTTGTTGACTGTTGGCCCGGCTTGTTTTGCATCTATCTTAATAAAAACCTGACTATGTCCTGTAAAGTTTCTTACTTCTTCTACTCCCATCATATAAGCTTGTGGTAGTATCTCTTTTTCGTAACCTGTCAGGAACGCATCTTTTACCACTCCAATAATGGTATAGCTCTTATTCATTAGTTCAACTGTCTTACCCAGTGGGTTTCCTCCGCCCATTTTACGCACGGCTGTTTCATTAAGTACAATAGCATTTGCAGAATCTCTTCCATACGAAGGAGAAAAATCTCGTCCCGCTACTATCGGCATTTGTAAGGTTTCAAAATAATCATAGTTGATAAGACTAAAACTAACAGGTAATTCTTTTACCTGTTCATACAATAAAGTCTGAGTACCTCTTGGTGGCATACCGGGATAGCTTTCACCTGTAGAGATACGCTGTACGCCGGCTATTTTTGATAATTCTTCTTTGATAAAAACAGATCGGTCGGTTGGCTGTCCCGGAAATAAATAGGTTTGGACTGGTTGTATTTTAAGAACTTGTTCCGTATTAAACCCGGGGTCGTTATTTTTCATAAACTGCAACTGTGCAGAAATGACAATCATGCTGATGATGAAACAACTGGCGATTCCGTATTGGAGAATAATTAGCGTTTTTCTTAACCAGTTACTGCCTTTTTGTTTACTGATGCCTTTTAAAATATTCACGGGTTCATGACGAGAAAGAATATAGGCAGGATAAAAACCGGTTAGGATACAGGTAATACACAGCACTACCAAAAGCTGGATGAATAAATGAAAATTTTGTGCCTGCAATAATGTATTCCATATATGCAGACTGAGATGAAAGTAAGTGTTGAGTGGTTCGTTGATTAACACTATCCAGACAATTGCCAGTAAGAGTGATAATAAACAAATTAAAAATGACTCCGTGATATATTGAAAAATTAGCTGTGTTTTGGAAGCTCCCATGATTTTACGAACACCGGTATCTTTTGTTCGTTTGATGTTTTGGGCAATCGACATATTGGTATAATTAATACAGGCAAGCAATAATACCAGTATACCTACAATAGCAAATACCTGTAAAGGTTTGTGATTGCCAGGTTCAAAATCGTACACCGCAATTTTGGAAGCCGATTTATTATACCCTTCCGGTTGCAAATGAATACTCCTTATCGGTTCTAAGAAAACGGATAAGTTTTTTATGCCTCTTTCTTCGGCGAGCCATTTTGTGGGATTCTGAGTAGCTGTTACATCCCCCGCATCATCACTAAAGTTTATGTACGAAAGTGCATGATGGCTGGCATACGCTTTTGAGGCTTTATCTGCTAGTGTATTTATTTTAGCTCTTTGATTTAATTTTATATAGGTATCATGATTCTTCATGAACCAGTTATTGGCAAAATGCAAAGAGTGGTACGAGAGGCATATGTCAAAGTTTATATGAGAAGGTCCTTGCTTTTCTATAACACCGGTTACGGTATAAATTTCATTTGGTCCTGTTTTAAACGTTTTTCCAATAGGTGATTCGGCGGAGCCAAAAAGCTTTTTGCTCATAGCCTTTGTAAGAACGGCTGTATTAGGTTGGTTAAGCGAGTTGGCTCTGCCCTCTATAAAATGGTAAGGGAATAGTTTAAAGAAATTGCTATCGGCCAGTATAATTTTCTTTTCATAAAATTTTTCCTGATCGGTTGTGATAAGTGTTTCGCCAAAGGAAGCTCTTAGTCTACTTACGGTTTCCACTTCAGGATAATTGTCGGCTAGAAAAGTTCCCAAAGGGTAAGGGACGGTGGGCGATTTTTCTAATCCATCTTCTCCGTCTTCACTTACACCTACTCTGTATACTTGTTCTAATCCTTCATCCCATCGGTCATAACTTCTTTCCTGGTTTACAAAAAGAAGTGTAATGATAAATACGGTTAATCCAATACTAAGGCCAATAATGTTGAGAAGTGTATCTTTCTTATTATGCCAGATGGATCGCCAGGCTTGTTTCCAATGGTTCTTTCGCATGCTCTTTTTTTTAGCTTTACGTTGTTAGGGTTTACTCCGTCCGCAAACTTTTAATTGGGTTTGATACAGCCGCTTTTATAGCTTGATAGCTTACCGTTATGATGGCGATTAACACAGCAAGAATTCCTGCCAGCGCAAATACCCACCACTCAATACCGATGCGATATGAGTAATTATCCAACCATTTATTCATAACGAGCCAGGCAATTGGAGAAGCAATGACAAAGGATACGATGACCAATTTTAGAAAATCTTTGGATAGCAAAAGCGTTACATTAAATACAGAAGCGCCTAATACTTTTCTTACACCCACTTCCTTGGTTCTGCTTTCGGCCATATAGGCGGCCAAGCCAAATAGACCCAAGCAGGAAATTAAAATACTCAGGCTGGCAAATAACATTGCCAGTTTACTAGTGCGCTGTGAATCTTTAAACTTGTTAGCATAGGATTCATCAGCAAAAGCATAATCTACCGGATACTGCGGATTATATTTTTTAAAAATGGCTTCTACTGTTTCTATGTTTTTTGCTGTGCCATTAGCAGGGTTCAGCTTCGCATGTATTACTTGTGCATAATCTTTCTTGGGGCCAAAGATCATCACCGGGTTGATGTTTTGCTGGTAAGGAGACTCGATAACAAAATCTTTCACTACACCAATCACATGCCATTGATTGTCGTTCCCTACTTCTTTAATCGTCATACCCACCGGGTTTGTTAAACGCATGGCTTTTACCGCCGCCTCGTTGAGCATAACGGCTGTGCTATCTGTTGCATAGGTGTTTACATCAATATCCCTACCTTCTAAAAGTTTTATCCCAATAGTTTGAATAAAATTGGCATCGCTACCCAAACGTAGAAAATCAATCTTTTCATCTGAAGGGCTGCTGCCGTCCCAGTAAAAACCCCAACTATCGCTCCAGCGTTGTGTGATGGGATTAGCCGATCGGGTAATGCTGGTAACAGCTCCGGAATTGAGCAATTCATGTTTGATGGTAGAATAATGCTTATCTACTTCTCCTTGTGTAAATACATAAATCAGATTTTCTTTATCATACCCTGTTTCTCTATTTAAGCCATGTTGAATTTGTCGTACAACAATCACGGTGCCGATGATAAGAATAATAGCAAACGTAAATTGAATAGTAACTAATATTTTTCGCGGAGTAACCAGTGCCTGTGTTTTTTTAAAGGTTCCTTTTAATACGCCGATGGGGTTAAAAGAGGATAAATAGAAAGCGGGATAGCTGCCGGCTACAAGCCCCGTTAGTATAACAAAGGCTAGCGAGTACAACCAGAAGGAAGCACTTGCATAATTGATAAATAATTCTTTGCCAACAAGCAAATTGAAGGAGTTGATAGCCAATTGTACGATAAGTAGCGCAACACCAAATGCAATAAGGCTTAAGATGATGCTTTCTCCCATAAACTGCACTATCAGCGATTTTTTTCCGGCACCGGAAACTTTTCTTATGCCTACTTCTTTCGCTCTTTTTTCACTTCGGGCCGTGCTAAGGTTCATGAAGTTGATACAGGCAATCAGCAGAATAAAGGCTGCTATGATAGCGAATAGGCGTACTGTTTCAATTTGTCCGCCTACCATTTTCCCGTTTTCTGATTTACCATACAAATACACATTGCTTAGCAGATGCGTAAACACCTGAGTGGTGGCTGCATTGGCTGTGCCTTTTGTATGATCAATCGTAATGTTTTTTATTTTGTTGTCAAATACAGATTGTGAACTGCCGGCCTTGAGCACAACATAGGTTTTTACGGAATTGTTTCCCCACCATTCATCATCCCAATCCAATTTTTTCATATAAGACCAAGGCAATAAGTAGGAGAATCTAAACTGTGTATTATTAGGCAATTCCTCTAATACAGCAGTGACGGTGCAATGGTGCGTGCTATCTACTTTTACAATTTTACCAATAGCATTTTCTTTACCAAATAATGCCGTAGCCATAGGTTTGGTTAATACAATCGTATTAACATTATCGAGTGCTGTATTCGAATTGCCTTCTAGTAAAGGAAGATTAAATACTTTTAAAAAATTGCTATCGGCAAAAGCTCCCCGCTGATTCAATTTTTTTTCGCCTACACTTAGCAAAAAAGTGATATTGGAGAAACGTACGGCATCTTCCACTTCGGGATAATCCTTTGCAAGGGTAGGGGCTAATATTTTTGGGGTGCTATTCCAAGCCCATACTTCTCCCTGAGGATCTTTATCCCGGTTATAAAGCATATACAGTCGATCTGATTTTTCATACAACCTGTCAATGGTCAATTCATTTTGAATCCATAGCAGAATTAACAAAGCCGCAGCCATACCAATAGCTAATCCGCTTATGTTTAAAAAAGAATAGGTTTTATTCTTAAAAAGATTGCGGACAAGCGTTTTAAAATAGTTTTTAAACATTTTACCGAATTGATATAATTAGTAATTGCTTGATTTTCGGAATCAGTCTACTCTGTGCGTAAGCTTTTTATTGGATTCACCGTTGCGGCTTTGATAGCCTGAAAACTTATTGTAAATAAAGTGACAGCTATTGCCCCAACTGCTGCAATTGCAAACACCCACCAGGAAATACTTATACGATAATTATATTGTTGCAGCCAACCATGCAGATAATAATAAGCGATAGGCATCGCAATAAAACAGGAAATAAGTACCAGCAATACAAAGTCTTTTGATAATAACGTCCATAAATTAAAGACGGAAGCGCCTACTATTTTGCGGATACCTATTTCTTTGGTGCGTTGTTCTGCTACAAAGGAAGCGAGGCCAAATAATCCCAGACAACTAATAATAATAGCGAGGATAGTGAAAATGCTGGCCAACTTACCTATTCTTTCTTCCTGCGAAAATTTGGCAGCAAATACTTGATCGGCAAACTTGTAGTCGAAAGGAGCGGAAGGGATTATGTTGTGAAAAACCTTCTCGATAATGGCGATAGATTCTCTGGCGCTTTTATCAGGATTTAGCTTCAGGTTGATAAAGTTGACATTCTCATAATTCAATAAATAGATCGCTTGTTTTACCGGCTCATAGGGAGAAGACATGATCATGTCCTTTACAATTCCTACAATGGTGAATTTTGGTGCGTCGGCTTCTTCGCCCCAGCGAATTATTTTTCCAACCGGGTCTTGAATGTTCATAAAGCTGATAGCGGCTTCATTAATCAATACAGCACTACTGTCACTGACAAAGTCCCGGGAGAAATCGCGACCTTCTTTTATTTCAAACCCTACTGTTTTGCCGTAGTCATGCGTTACCCAAAAGGTGGCAAAGTCAGTATCCAGGTTAGGATCTTTGCCCTCCCAGGTGAACCCGCCGCTATTACTCCATACTGAGGTTATCGGGCTGGAAGACTCGGCCATTTCTACAATAGCATTTTGCTTTTTAAGCTCTGTGCGCAGGATGTCAAACTTGCCGTAAAAATCGGGAGTTTGCATCTGTACCATCATCAGGTTGTTCCTGTCATATCCTACAGGTCTGTTTTTAGTATGCTGTATTTGTTGGTACACAATGATAGTACCGATGATGAGAGCGACGGATACTGTAAACTGTGTTACGACTAATACTTTTCTTGGCAGAGCCGCCAGCCTTCCTGCCTTGAAAGTTCCTTTCAAAACTTTTACCGGTTGAAAAGAGGAGAGGTAAAACGCAGGATAGCTCCCCGCTATTAAACCGGTTAGCAATGTGAATACAATACCAACTGTCCAGAACCAACCGTTGCTCCATAATATGTGCATTTTTTTATCAGCTACTTCGTTAAACCAAGGTAGGGCCAGCTGTGTAAGTAGAATGGCTAAAAAATAAGCAATAAAAGCCACTAGTATAGATTCACATAAGAATTGCCCTATCAATTGTGCCCGCACTGAACCTACTGTTTTGCGAATACCTACTTCTTTGGCTCTTCTTTCACTACGAGCAGTGCTAAGGTTCATAAAATTGATACAAGCCAGCAGGAGAACAAATATGCCAATGCTACTGAACATCCATACATATTGCATTTGCCGTCCGGTTTGTTTTCCTTCTTTCCAATCGGAAAACAGGTGCCAGTCCTTCATCGGGTGGAGAAAAATGCGGGCATTGAAACGTTTTTCCTCTTCGGGTACTTTATTGAGTTTAGCTTTTTCAATACGATTATTTACTGTTGTAAAGCTTGTATTGTCGTTGATTTGTGCAAAGCACTGAAATGAATTATTGCCCCATTGCGTAGCGGCCCGGCTCAGCCATTCTTCTGATGTTTTATACAAGCTCCAAGGAGCTATGAATTTTAACTCTCTGAAAGTAGTGCTATGAGGAAGGTCTTTGAATACTCCTGTTACTTTCACATCCAGTTTGCTGTTAATTTTCATTAACTGATTTATCGGATCCGCATCGCCAAAAAAAGCTTTCGCTGTAGTTTCCGATAAAAGAATGCTATTGGGGTTTTCTAAACCCTTTGCAGTTCCTTTTATCATTTGAAGCGATAAGATGAAAGGGCCATCCTTGTCTATATAAATACCGTTTTTGGTTAAATGCTTTTCTCCACTTGTTAATATATGATCGCCTTGCCAGGAGGCCATGGCCAGGTATTTGAAATTGTCACCATAGTTTGTGCGCAATTCTTCACCCAGAGGAAAAGGGATGGCTTGCCCTGTATAAGTTTTACCATTCCATGTTTGATGTTGCTGTATTTGTGCTACCCGATCATAATTGCTGTGCTGTTTATTGAAAGTAAACTCATCCCATATCCATAAACCAATTAGCAGGGCAACCGCTATGCCGATAGCGAGGCCGCTAATGTTGATGATAGAAGATTTCTTATTTTTTAATAAATTTCTCCAGGCTATTTTGAAATAATTTTTAATCATGGCTATACTTTTAACGAGAGACTATACTCTCAATCTCTTAAATCTTATTCTGCTCTTAAGCTTTTTATCGGGTTGGTTCTAGCGGCTTTAATGGCTTGAAAGCTCACGGTGATTAGCGCTATTGCCAATGCCAGTAACGCAGCGAATAAGAATATCCACCAGCCCAGCGTCATTCTGTATTCAAAGGATTGCAACCAATCATTCATATAATACCAAGCAACCGGAATAGCGATTACAATAGAGATGCTAACCAGTTTTAAAAAATCTTTGGAGAGTAGTGTAGTGATTCCACTCATGGATGCACCCAATACTTTGCGCACACCTACTTCGCGAGTTCTTTGTTCTGCCATGTAGGCGCTTAGTCCAAAGAGTCCCATGCAGGAGATGAAAATGGCCAATATGCCAAAGATGAGCGCCAGATTGCCAATGAATTTTGTTCCTTTGAATAGCGCATCGTATTGCTCGTTTAGAAACTGATAGTTGAAGGGTAAGCTGGGGTCAAGTTGCTTGAGAGCGCTTTCCATTTTCTCCAAATTTGTTTTTATACTTCCTTTGCCCGATAGTTTTACATACATGCTGCCTCCCCAATTAATGCCTTGTTGCGGTGACATAGCAAAAAATAGTACAGGCTGATCAGCCGCATATAAATCATTAAAAAGAAATGGTTTTGTAATACCGGCAATTGTATAATTATCGCCGTCACCTCTGAAAATTTTAGCTCCGGCTTTTCCTTCTTTGTCCATGAGCTTGGCTAATGCATCATTGATAATAATATTAGGTCCTTCATTTTCTACCGGTGAATTAAAATTTCTTCCTTCAGCAAGAGGCATATTCATAAGCGGGAAAAAGTTTTCATCAACACCTACAAAGCTGATAAGCGGATCTTGTGTATCATCTTTTCCTGCCCAGCTAAATCCTCCTCCGTTATTATAAATTCCTAATATGCTGGAAGTAGAGAAAGAAACGTTAGAGGCAATGCCGTCTTTTAACAATTGTTGTCTTACCACAGCAAACTTATTGGTGACTTGCTCTGATACACGTACTGAAACAACATTGTTTAAATCGTAGCCTAAATCCCGGTTGCGGGCATGATTGATTTGCCCGTAAATAACAATAATGGCAACAATCAGAATGATGGCAACGGCAAATTGAACAACTACCAATCCCTTGCGAACAAGCGCAGCTGTATCTAACCGCCCGCTGGCGCGTTGCTTCTTAAGCGCATTCATGGGATTAAAAGAGGATAAATAAATACTCGGGTATGAACCCGCCAGCAGCCCGCAAAGCACTCCAATCAATAAGAGGCCTGCTATATGCATTGGATTGAGTATTGTAAAGGAGAGCGGTAATTCTAACATACGGCCAAATAAAGGCACTGCTATGTATAACAAAAGGATAGCTAATATAACAGCACCTAAAGCTGTAAGGATGCTTTCAAATAAAAACTGCCGAATGATTTGAGGGCGGGTAGCGCCGACTACTTTTTTAAGGCCAATTTCTTTGGCCCTTTTTTCACTACGAGCCGTTGATAAATTCATAAAGTTGATACAAGCAATCACCAAAATGATGATAGCAATCATCCCAAATAAACGTATATACTTGATGCGCCCTTCTTTGGGTTGCTCTACTCCATTTTTAAAGCTGTTATAAATTGCGAGTTTGGTCATGGGGTATAGAAATACTTCATGGCTCACTTTGTTTTCCGATTTGCTTTTAATAAAGGGGCGTAGCTGTTCATTAATTTTATCCAGCTGTACATTTTCTTTTAACGAAGCATAGGTTCGCATACCGCATTGTCCCCATTGTGACCAGCTTTGGGTAAAAGAAGAATCCTGGTATCCTTTTTTTAAGGAGAAAACAAAATCTGGCTTTAGTGTAATATTTTCATCCGGAAAATCATAGGTCATTTTGATGGTGAATAAATCCTTTTTATTCAGGCTAATGGTTTTGCCAAGGGGATTTTCATTACTAAAAAAAGCTTTGGCCATCTTGGAGGAGATAGCAATATGGGTAGGGTCGGCGAGTGAAAAATCAGATGCCTGTTGTACTACCGGAAAAGAGAAGATAGAAAAGAAATTACTGTCGGCATATAAACCGCTGTAGGATAGAAATTTTTCACCTACGCCAAATACACCACCATTGTCTAATGTTCTGCTTACGTTTTCAAAACCGGGTATCTCTTGTTGTATGCCCGGGCCGGTAGGGCCGGAGGTAGAGCTAAATGTAACTACGTCGTTGCCGTATTGCTGGTTATTTTTAAGGATGTAGATATTGTCAACATTGGAAAAGCTACTATTGGTTTTATATTGGTATTCTATCCATAAAAATATCAAGGCAGCACATACGATACCAATAGTGAGTCCCCAGATATTGATAATAGAAAAAGTTTTATTCTTCCATAAATTTCTCCAGGCAATTCTAAAATAGTTTTTGAGCATACGTTCAGATTTGTTGATTCACGATAGATTATTTTTTCGCTCTCAAGGTTTTTGTTTTCAAACTAAGCTCTATTCCGATCGGAGTGATTTTACCGGATTGGCTTTTGCTGCTCTTACGGATTTATAACCTACCGTTAGCCAGGCAAGCACAATGCTGGTAATAATCGCAATAGCAAATATGCCAACACCTATATGAATACGATAAACAAAATTATTTAGCCAGCTATTCATCATATACCAGCCCAAGGGGGCCGCGATGATAAATGCAATAGCGATAAGAAAGGTGAATTCTTTTGAAAATAAAAACACAATATTGCGAACAGAAGCACCTAATACTTTGCGTACACCTACTTCTTTTTTACGTTGCGCTGCCATAAAAGATACTAAACCATATAAGCCTAAGCAGGAAATGAAGATGGCAATGCCGGCAAAAAACTTGTATAAGAGAGATAGCTGTTTTTCCTGACGATAAAAGTTTTCAATATTCTCATCTACAAAAAAACTTTTGTTGGCATAGGCGGGCAGATGCTTGTCCCATATTTTCTGAACAGCTTCTTTGGTGCTGGCAATATTGTTTGTTTTTAACTTGATGGCAACATTGCTAAATGTGTACTTGTTGCTGGCTAGTAAGAGTGGTTTTATATTTTCCCGCAGCGAGTTGGTTTTAAAATCTTTCACTACCCCTACAATTTTCACCCAACTCTGGCTTCCTCTGCGAATATCTTTTCCTATCGCATCCTGTGGATTTGCTAAGCCTAATTTTTTGGCCAATGTTTCATTGATAACTACAGTTCTTGAGGTATCAGTAGCTGCATAGCCTTGGCCAGCGACAAATTGTAAATCGAAGGTTTTAAAATAATCTGCATCAGCAAATTTTAAAAACAGTGCATAAGGTTTGTCTTCCTGATGATCAAAAGCAAAGTTGGTCGCTGAGTTATTATCGGATGAAGGAATATCACTGTTATAGCTAACGGATTGCACACCACTGAGGGAGAGTATCTCCTGCTTAAGGGCATATTGACGAGCCATCACCGTACTATCAATAGGCGTACTAAATACCAGTACGGCTTCTTTGTTAAATCCTAAGTCGGCTTTATTGACAAAGCTCATTTGTGCCACAGCTACAATAGTACCGATAATGAGTACCTGTGAAATAGCAAATTGTATAACGACTAATGCCCGACGTAAAGAAATACCTCCAACACTGGCCGAGGTGATTTTGTTTTTCAACGCCAGAATGGGTTTGAAGCCGGAGACAATTAATGCAGGATAGCTGCCCGATAAAAAGGTTATTAGTATCGCTATACCTGCTGCAAATAATAAAATAGGTACACTTACAACAGAAAGCTTCTCTTCTATAGAAGCAACATGGCTGATAAAGGGTAAGCAAATAGCCGCTAGCACAATACCAATGAATAAAGCTATTACAACAATAAGAGATGTTTCTCCCATCACCTGCCAAAAGAGGTTTTTTCGCTGACTACCTAAAACTTTTCGGATCCCTATTTCTTTAGAACGATTGATGGCTTGTGCCGTGGATAAGTTGATAAAATTAATACAGGCCATTATCAGGATAAATACGCCTATCAGCGATAATGTCCAGATGGTAGACTTGCTAATAGTATGGCTGCTCCAGTTGCCCATTCTTCGATCATAATGAACATCCAGTAACGGTTGCATTTTAATGGACGATTCTGTGCTTCCGTTTTGTGTATATCTTTTTTTACTGAAATCTGCTAGCTTCCTTTCCATCACAGCAGCTTGCGACTCATCTGGCAATTGGGTGAATACCTGAAAGTCGCTGCCAATGCTGCCCCAGTCGTCTTCAAAATCATAGTTGTCCATATGATTTTTGATACTGGGTAGAGAGACAACAATAGAAAGCGGATAGTCCGTATTTTCCGGTACATTTTCGAGTACTCCGGTAACACGTACGGTTAAGAAATTATCTATTTTCAATAGCCGGCCTGTTGCCGACTGATAATTTCCAAAATATTTTTCTGCTACTTTTTGCGTAAGAATAGCTGTATTAGGTTCCTTTAACGAACTATTATTTCCGGACAACCATTTGTACCCAAATATGTCAAACAGTTCTGCGTCGGCAAAAAATAGTCCCGGCGATTCAATAAATTTTTTATCAACGATTATGCTACTGTCACTGTTTAAAACAGTGATTTGACTACCAAAGCTGGCCGCCAGTGTGCCAAATTTTAGCTCAGGAAAATCAGTACGCAGGGTTTGCAAGGCAGGAATAGGAACCCCCGGGTTAGTACTGATGCCTTCTGCATGTTTGCCTTCGGTATATAAATGATAAACAGTTTGACTTTCTGGAAAAAACTTATTGTAGCTAAGCTCATATTTGATAACTACAAATAATAATAAGGCTGCCGCTATTCCTGTGGACAGCCCAATAATATTAAGCGCCGTGAAAGACTTATTTCGACTAATGCTTCTCCAGGCTGTTTTAAAATAATTCTTAAGCATGGCTATACTTTATAATGAGAAAAGGAATGAGAGAGGCAATTAGTTTTAGACCAATATATTCTCCGTAACGGTTTGCCCGTCGAGCATACGAATAATACGGTGGCTATAGCGTGCATCATGCTCACTATGTGTTACCATTACTATCGTCGTTCCTTGTTCGTTTAAATCTGTCAGCATTTGCATTACTTCGTTACCGTTGGAAGAGTCGAGGTTACCCGTCGGCTCATCAGCAAGAATCAACTTAGGTTTATTTACCACCGCACGGGCTACAGCCACACGCTGTTGTTGTCCACCCGATAATTGTTGCGGATAGTGATTGCGACGGTGCATGATTTGTACTTTCTCCAGTACTTCATCTACCCGTTTTTTTCTGTCGGCTGCTTTTACACCTGTATAAATCAGCGGTAGCTCCACATTTTCAAATACAGTCAGCTCGTCAATCAGGTTAAAGCTTTGGAAGACAAAACCAATATTGTGTTTACGTAAATCAGCTCTTTTACGTTCGTTGAAGTCAATTACTTCCGTACCGTTGAAAATAAAACTTCCCGCATCTGCATCATCCAGTAAGCCCAAAATGTTCAGCAGTGTAGATTTTCCACAGCCAGATGGTCCCATTACGGCAACAAATTCTCCTTCTTTTACAGAAAAAGACAGTTTGTTTAGTGCTACTGTTTCTACCTCTTCTGTGCGATACATTTTTTCGAGATTAGTGATATTTATCATGTTTGTTGTTTTATTAAGTGGAAGGAGTTTTTTTGTTATAAGAATATGTGTTATTGTTCTGCGAAAAATAAGGGGCTTACTAGTAATACGTTTGAATCATCGGAACTGTTACTGCTTTCTGCTGAAGGTGTTTTTGTTTCCTTTTTACAAAGCAATAAGGAGAATTCAACAGGTGATGTACATATAGAGAAGCTAAGTACAAAAGCCAGTGAAAGAATGATTTTATAAAGCATGAAATATGATTTGATCGTTTTCGGTTGATGTTATTTTTTCAAAACAAGTTCCTGCATGTTGCCATAGTTTTCATAACTGCTGGTAACTACTTTGTCGCCTGCCTGCAATCCTGATACTACTTCATAATAATCCTTGTTCTGATTGCCCAGTTGTATATCTACTTTGTAGGCAGCGGATCCGTTTTCTTTTACTTTAAATATCCAGTTACCTCCTGTTTGTTGGTAAAATCCTCCCTTGGGTAGGAGTAGGGCTTTGCGCTCATCACTGAGAGCTACTACGATTTGCAACGTTTGACCGCGGCGTACCGATTTAGGAGTTTCTCCATCAAATTCCATATCTACCTGAAAGCGACCGGCCGTTACCTGTGTATATACTTTTTTTATTTCTAGTTTGTATTCTTGCCCTGCAAATGTGAAAGTGCCTTTTAAACCTACGTAAATACGGGAGATATAATGCTCATCAATATCTACTCTTACTTTAAACCCGTCCAGCACATCAATCTGCCCTAGGCGTTCTCCCTTGTTTTTATTTTGCCCTATCTCCGCATCTAAAGAAGTAAGCTGTCCATCTATAGGGGCTCTTACAATAAGGTCGCCTACTTTTTTTTGCATAATGCTTAGTGCTTCCTGGGATGCGGCATGTGATTGGCGATCCTGGGTTTGTTGCGTTAAGGTAAAAGCAGAATCCTGTTGTAGGATTTGCTCCGCCAGTGTTTTCTTTTGTAAATAATAGTTATAGTTGTTTTCCGATTCTTTAAATTCTTGCAGCCCTATTGCTTTTTGGTCATAGAGTTTTTTGTTTAGTAGATATACCCGTTCTGCTTCTTTATGCTGATTTTCCGCATCTGCCATTTGATTTCGTTTGCCTACCGTATTCTGCAATGCATTGTTTCGGTTGATCTGCATTTGGGTAAGCGTATTATACACCGTATTCTGCTGGCTCATAAGCGTCATAAGCAGGTCTGTGTTGGATAGGCGCATAATGGGTTCGCCTTTTTTCATCACGGCACCGTCTTCTACATATTTTTCTTCTACCCGGCCACCTTCCTGTGCATCCAAATAGATACTCGTAAGTGGGAGAACTACACCATTGACGGGTATGTTTTCCTGAAAAACGCCTTCTTTAATTTCACTTACCGTAATACGATCTACATCAACATTTAATTTGCTTTTTCCCGAAGTAAAATAAATGCTACCTGCAATTAAGGCTACGAGTGCGGTAATCCCTCCAATAGTTAATATGCGCTTTTGGCTCCACTTCTTTTTTTCTATAATTCTGTCCACAGTTGTTACTTTGTTTTTTAATAGAAACTACCTAACCAGGCTGAGAGAGGCAAGGTAGTTTCCGGGTTAGTCCTTTGCAGGATTATCTAGTTAAGTATAAGAATATGCCACTTTTGGGGAGGATTGATTCTCAATTAATTATTGTCAAAAATGATTACGAGGACGTTCGTTACCGAACACAAACCGTCCGGTTTTGATACAGTTATTTTTAGTCTGTTTTTTTGTAAAAAATTAATTGTCACCCCTTTGTATTTATGGTATAATTGCGGAATATCTTGCCGTAAATCCGAAGCAATGAAGAAATTTGCTTCTCAAAATTACTGTTCTGTATGAATTTAAAGAATGCATCGGTTTTGGTGGTGGATGATGATTTGGACATGCTTACTGCTGTGCGGCTATTACTTAAAACAGAAGTAAAAAGTATTGTCACAGAAAAAAATCCTGAGAATATACGATGGCTGCTTTCTAAGGATGCGTATGATATTGTGCTGCTGGACATGAATTTTAATAGTGCCATTAACACAGGAAATGAGGGGCTGTTTTGGTTAAAAAAGATTAAGGAGCAAAAGCCAGCGACAGAAGTAATCATGATAACGGCTTATGGCGATATTGATTTGGCCGTGCGTACATTAAAAGAAGGCGCTGCGGACTTTATTGTAAAGCCCTGGCATAATGAAAAGCTGCTTTCAACTTTAAAAGAAATTCTACGAAAAAAAGCAAATCTGAAGGATTCCTCTTCTTTATTATCTGGCGAAAGCGTTATAGGGAAAGAAATGTTGGGTGAGTCAGATGTGATGCAGGATATCTTTTATAAAGTAAAAAAGATAGCTCCTACGGATGCGAATATTTTGATTCTGGGTGAAAATGGTACAGGTAAAGATGGTATAGCCAAAGCTATTCACCAGCATTCCATGCGGGCAGAAAAGCCATTAGTGAAAGTGGATGTAGGTGCCTTGACAGAATCTTTATTTGAAAGCGAATTGTTTGGTCATAAAAAAGGAGCCTTTACCGATGCTAGAGAAGATAGGGAAGGACGCTTTGAAGCGGCTAATGGCAGCACACTTTTTCTGGACGAAATAGGGAATATTTCTTTGCAGCAACAAGCAAAATTGCTGAGCGTATTACAAAACAGACAGGTGATACGATTAGGCAGCAATCAGCCTGTTTCGGTGGATATACGCCTGGTGTGTGCTACCAATGTTCCTATTGGCGAACTGGCCAATGAGCAGCGCTTTCGAAAAGATCTTATTTATCGTATCAATACGGTAGAGATCATTATCCCCCCTTTGCGGAAGCGCGGCAACGACATTATTTTACTGGCAGAACATTTTTCTACAATATACAGTAATAAATACCTGAAACCTGTTTTGGGTTTTGATAGTAAAGCGTTACAGAAGTTGCTGAACTATCATTATCCTGGCAATGTAAGAGAACTCCAATATACTATAGAACGGGCTGTAATTATGTCGGATAAAGACGTGCTAAGTGCGGACGATCTTATTTTTTCTCCAATAGAAACCACTACTTTTTCGGAGAAAGAGCCTGAAGAAACAAAATTGAGCACGCTGGAAAAAAATGCTATACTGAAAGTGATAGAAAAGCATAATGGAAACATCACCAGGGCGGCAAAGGAATTGGGGCTTACCCGTACGGCTCTATACAGGCGCTTGAGTAAATACGATATTTAATAGAACCGAATTTTAAGAATACAATCGTATGCAGTTTAAAAAATTTCAGTGGTGGTTATTGGTAAGAGTAGTGCTGCTTTTTGCAACACTTACGGTGGCAGCTTATATTTTCGTAAAGCAACAATACGCTTATCTTATCCTGTTGTTGCCCATCGTGACGTATCAGGTTTTTGAATTTTTGCGATTTAATCAGAAGGCACATATTGAATTGGACCAATTTGTAGAGTCGGTTCAATACAGGGACTTTTCCCGTTATTTTGATGTGAAGCATGCTCCGTTGGAATTACAACCGTTGCGCAAAGGGTTTAATGATATTAATTCTACTATTAAAGTTATTAGCAAGGAAAGAGAGACGCAATATCAATACTTGCAAAAAATATTAGAGTTGGTAGATACAGGCATTTTATCGTATGAAGAAGAATCGGGCAATGTGATGTGGATGAATGAAACCTTGAAGCGTATGCTACAGTTGCCTTACTTGCGCACCATTCAATCGCTGGAGAAGCGGGATGCCGGACTTGCAGTAGCTGTTAATGCCTTACGGCCAGGCGTATCTTCCATAGCAACAGCGCAGGTAGAGAAATCAAACTTTAAAATATTATTGTCGGCCACCACTTTTCAAACAGACGGCAAAAAATTTAAGTTGATTGCTTTCCAAAACGTAGAGGAGGCGCTAGATGAAACGGAAGCCAAAGCCTGGCAAAAACTATTGAGTGTAATGACGCATGAGATCATGAACTCTGTAGCACCCATATCATCACTGGCAGATACCTTGAAACACCGTTTACAGGCTTCTTTACCTTACCTGAATAATGAAACTGGCTCTGTAGATGATTTAGAATTGGGGATAGAAACGATAAAACGTAGGAGTGAAGGCTTGCTAAAATTTGCCCAGACCTACCGGAATCTGAATAAAATTAATACACTCAATCTGGCGACAGTTTACGTACGGGATGTTTTCGAAAATCTGCTTCAACTTATGCAGCCTACGCTGGAGAAAAAAAATATTGAGGCAGAAACAATCTTAAAGGATACCGATTTGCAATTGCAGGCAGATATCAGCTTGCTGGAGCAGATCTTGATTAATTTATTATTGAATTCTATTGAGGCGGTAAAGGACAAAGAGGAGCCCCGCATCATTTTATCGGCTTATAAAAATGAAAAAGGAAAAATTGTTATCCGCGTAGCGGATAATGGCAGCGGAATAGCTCAGGATTTATTGGATAAAATATTTATTCCCTTTTTCAGTACGAAGAAAAGCGGAAGTGGCATAGGGCTGAGTTTGTGTAAGCAGATTATGTTATTGCACAAGGGTAATATATATGTACAGTCGGTGGAAGGAGAAGGAACTGCCTTTTTATTACAGTTTTAAAACTGTTTTTTAATAACTCCTTTTTTGCATTCAAAAAAAAACTATCTTTCATTCACGTTAATACGTTTGTCTTTTGTGCGGTAGTAGCGTCTCTCTGAGGTTAACCTTGTAATTGCATCTACTGACCTATACCATCTATCTCTTTTTGTAGCCGGTGTGATCTTCCCGTTAGCAAGGTGATTACATGTAATATGTAGCGAATGGCAATCTGTGCCCTGTTTATTCTAGGAACCACATTTTATCGTATAAACTTAATAACAATGCAAAAGTTTCTTTTGGTTTTAGTAATTGGCTGTGCCGCTTTCGCGGCCGGTTATTTTGTAGCGCCATCTAAAGCCAGTTCTCCTGCACATGAATTATCAGCCGATAGCCTTATACAAAGAGGGTCGTACCTTGTAAACGGGATGGGTTGTGATGATTGTCATTCTCCCAAGCGTATGGGGCCACTAGGGCCTGAAATTATTTTGGAGTTACGTTTTTCAGGCTTTCAGTCCAGTGTACCGCTTCCTCCATTGGATACGGCGATTACTGCACAAGGATGGGCCGTGTTTAGTCCCGATCTTACTTTTTCTGCCGGTCCCTGGGGTGTTTCTTATGCATCCAATATATCCGGCGATGCTTCTGGTATAGGCACGTGGACAGAAGAACAATTTTTGAAAGCACTAAAGGAAGGAAAGCTAAAGGGTAAGGATGATACCAGAATGATTATGCCGCCTATGCCGTGGCAAAATTTCAGCCGTTTGAGTGATATGGATCTCAAAGCCATTTTCGCTTATCTTAAATCGAGTACGCCCGTGAAGAATGCTGTCCCATTATCTGTACCGAGGTAATAAAGAGAATATTATTAGTAGCAATGATAAAAAGTAAAGGCAACCATATCGGTTGCCTTTATGCTATACAAATGCGGTAGTGGTTAATTATCTGCTGGTAAAACGGAAGTTGTAAAACTTAGCCGGCTGGCTAGCCAACTTTGTTTTACAGGTATAATCCAGTTGTCTTCGAGTGCTTTTTTAGTAGCTACCGTATTGTTGAAATAAAGAGTATCTGCCGTAATAAAACCATTGGTTATCGCATAACTCAATTGCGGCATGGGCAACAGCTGTATTTTATCTTTTAGTACAAAAGCAAGATTGGTGCGCTCAAATAAAGGAACGCTATACCGTTGCTCAATATCTTTTATAATCCGTACGGAGCTATCCGTACTACAACCGCTTA
>CAZPPM010000030.1:0-29475 GCA_964588445.1 uncultured Citrobacter sp. | reverse complement strand
ACTGGACAGCTCGTAAGGGTGATGGGCTTCTTTTGTCTGTAGTAATCAATCCTTATCAGCTTTTGCCTACACAGCAATTCCAGTTGAGTGCCTGTGTAGCTGCTGCAGCGCATGCTTTTTATGCAAAATATGCGGGTATTGATACAAGAATAAAGTGGCCTAATGATATTTACTGGCAAGACAGAAAGGCAGGTGGAATACTTATTGAGAACATTATTGGCCAGCAGGAAGTAGTCAATAATTCATCTTCCTGGAAATGGGCGGTGGTGGGGATAGGGCTAAACCTCAATCAACCGCATTTTCCCGCAGATATGAATAGAGCTGTGTCGCTCCTGCAAATAACCGGACGGCAAGAAAATGCAATTGTATTGGCGGCAGAGCTTTGTGAAGTACTAAGTGATAGGCTGGAAGAACTGATAACAAAGGGTTTTGAAGATATTTACCAGTATTATTTAGCTCATTTATACAAGAAAAATGAAAAAGTAAGGTTAAAAAAAGGTAGCCGTGTTTTTGAGGCAGTGATAAAAGCCGTAACATCTGATGGCCGCTTACTTGTAGAAACCGGTATGGAAGAATTCTTTAACTGGGGAGAAGTGGAGTGGGTGTTGAATACTTCATCATAATAAGCATTTCTAAAGAATACAATTATACTTCGTTCAATGCCGCCAGAATCTCCTCTGCATGCAGCTTGCTTTTGGGCTTTTTGAATATCTTTTGGATAATGCTTTTTTCGTTAATGATGAATGTTGTGCGCACTACACCCATGTATTCATGGCCAAATAGTTTCTTTTTACTCCACACGCCATATTTGGAAAGAATGGTTTGAGAAGTATCTGCCAGTAAAGGAAAAGGAAGGCTATGCTTTTGTTCAAATTTCTTTTGCTTTTCCTGTCCATCGGGGCTTACACCCACTATGGCAAATCCTTTCTTTTGTAATAGGCCAAAATTGTCTCGCAGGTTACAGGCCTCTACGGTGCAGGTAGGTGTACTTGCCTGCGGATAGAAAAACAGAATTAATTTTTTGCCTTTGTATTGCGCTAATGAAACTTTTTCTCCATTTTGATCTTTCCCCGAGAAGGCGGGCGCTTTATCTCCTTCCTGTAATGTAATCATGTTTTTATTTCTTCTTAGTTGCAGGTTTTTTTGCTGTTGTTTTTCTTTTTACGGGTGCTTTCTTTTTTACCGGAGGAGGAGTGTAAGCACTTCGTTTAAACCACCAGCTTTTTTCGGTACGGTTGCCCACAATATCCGTTACAATTACTTTTAAATGATGAACGCCGTAAGGAACTCTTTCGTCAAACTCATATACCCAGTTTCTTCCTTTGTCGTTTGTAAAAAGTAACCACTCTCCATTCAATTCTGCTCGAAAGCTTTTGACACCAAAATTATCCGTAGGTGTAAATAGAATTCTTTTCGCAGCGCTTAGATTTACCGTGTCATCTTTTCCCAATTCATTTACAGTGGGTGGTACAACATCTGCATGGGCCTGGAAACTGCCAAAATCGCCAAACGTAGCCGTAATCCATTGGTTGTCCCACTCTGCTTTGCGCACTGTACGACTGCCTTTAAATGTTCTTGTCATAACCAGTTTGTCCTGCCACTCCAATGGCAGTACGGCTTTATTGGATTTTAGGCGAACGCTAAAGTTGCCATGAACAGGAATAGACGGATCGTTGAGGCGGTGTTCATCTGTAAGTGTGTATGTGCCGCTCAACGGCTGCTTGTAATAATTAGCGGCTACCGTATCGTAAAAGGCGGCTTGTGGAAAGGAGAAAAGGGCATCTTTTTCCTGTAGGGTGTTTTCCTGATCAGGAAGAAATATTGTTTTAGGCTCAATGGGCGGTGTTTCCTTTGCCAGCTTTTCGTCCAACTGTAATTTTGTTTCCACAATACTTTTATTGCCGTAGGCATCAGCTACTTCAATGCGTATGCTATGTACAGAGGTATCATTAAGGTGAATAACGCCATCAGCATTTTGCGGGTAATAGATACCGCTTCTATCTCCTGGTAGTTGTGCTATATGTTGTAAAAAAGGGCCTCCATTGAATTTGTAGCGATAATCAATATGCGCATTCATATAAGCGGTTTGGTAGTAATCAATACTATCCAACCTAAACTGAAAAAGGGGGGCATTATCAAAAAACAAGGCTGCGCTGTAAATGCCATCCTGATTGGCGGAGCCTGAAATTTGATCGTAAGCCTGTATCGCCAAGCTTACTTTCCGATGCGCGGTTTTGATCACTTTGTCGCCGGGAATCAAAAATTTATCGTTTATTTTTCTCAAGGTAAAAAGTAGAGGAGAGACAGCATAAATACTTTTTGTACGATCATAAAGCCCCAGTTTTAATATGGTGGGTTTTACATTGTCTTTTAGTGGCATGCCAAATAGTAAAGGATTGAGGCATTCATCCGTATTGCTATTTCTTATTTCAAAATGAACATGCGGGCCTTGCGAGCTGCCTGTTGTACCGCTAAAAGCGATAAACTGTCCTTTGGTAACAGGAAGTTGAGCAGAATTAAGTGATACATCCTGCTCCCAGCTTTCTTCTTCGTGTTGTTTATTGCGAATGAAATCTTCTATCGCCGGTGCAAAATCATTGAGATGTGCATAGAGAGTAGAAAATCCATTAGGATGCGTAATAACTAAAAAACGACCGAAACCAGTTGCTTTTACGCCAATGCGGCTAATATAACCTTCTGCCGCAGCATATACATGCTGGTTTACCTTTTGTGCAGTACGAATATCGAGCCCCATATGCCAGTGACTACTGCGCAGCTCTCCCAGATTGGCAACAATTTCCGGAGCCAGATTAAGTGGCCAGCGAAAATAACCCTGCGGATATTTTATCTGGGAATAGGTTGGAGAAAAACTAAGTACAAGAAAATAACAAAAAAACAACCGAATGAACATTTGCAAATTTAACCCGGATAGCTTTTATATAAAAACTAAAATCCCTTCTTTTTGGTTACACCTGTAAACAGATAGCTAAAACTAATACCGACGTAAGAGCCATATATATGATATGCTCCTTGCAAAGGTGTTTGAGAAGGAATATCAAAAGTATATTTACCAGTAGCGAAATCAGTTAATGATATATTGCAATTTACGTTTACACGCATTGTGTTTTTCCGGGATAACTCCCAGTTATAGCCTCCAGCAAAGTGATAGTTAACCCAGAGTTTTCCGTTATTATTGTTATTCTGTGTAATAGACAAATATTTATAAGGGGTGCCGTTATTCAGAAGAATAATAGCATCTGAACTGGTTTCTTTTTGTGGAGAAAATAAAATACTAAAACCAATAGCTGTATTCCAGTAACTATAATGGCGGCTGTTCCATTTTTTTTCAATGGAAACAGGTAATTTGAGGTAGAATAGCTCTTTCTCTCTTGAAGCGGCTTTATTGGAGAAAAGATCCCTTTCCAGTGGAGGGCTAAATAGGTCAGCAGGGATGGAATAATCAAAATTGTGACCTACAACACCTCCGGATACACCCAGAATTAAGGTAAACTTTCTTTCAAATTGATAGTGATAGTTAAAAGATGCTTCAAAATTTAATTGTGGTGCCGATCTTATCCCATAATTCAAATTACTTTTTTTGAAAGAAGCTTTAGATGTAACTGATAAAGGCAAAAGAGAAATGCTGAAATATGGCTTAGGTATTCTCTCATCTAAATCATATTTATCATTCATGGCGCTTGATTGAGAGAAAGCGGTAATACCTGTAAACGATAGTAAAAATGAAAAAATAATATGCTTTAAATGCCCTAGCTCAATTTCCAAAATGATGTTTTTTATTGAAGAACTAATGTGACAGCGGCTACTCCGCGGTTTTTTCCAAATTGCCTGAACTTTCAGGATTTAGCTTAAGCGGCTAGCAAAAAATCCTTACTGGATTATTTTCTTGCATAAAGATAATATCGGCGAAAACAGAAATTGAAAAAATGCAAAGCAAAAAATGAAGTAATTGCAAATCTAATCGTAGGAGTAGTACTTTCTTCCGAAAAGTGGTGAACTTGACAAATCCACTCCTCTTAATAATGTATTAATTGTAGTATACCCGATAAAATATGTAATAACAAAACAAAGTATGGCATGGATTTTTGAATAAGAAGTAATTATTCTGATAACAAACTAAAACGGAAAACATGAAGAAGATTTTTTACACTACAGCAGGAAGTATGATAGTAATTGCCGGTTTGTTTATCGGGATGGTAAAAGGGCAGGAAGTGCGCCAGAAATGGGTGGCGAAACAGAAAATTCGCCAGGAAGAAAAAAGAATGGCGCAGGTAATGCCGGAAGCCAAAGAAGTGGAACTGGACGATTTTGAAGTGGCTGCCTTTCACAGTTAATAAAATAGCTCAAATATTTAATGGGCAATCCCGCAAAAAAGGTTGGATTGCCCTACATTTGCACCCCGGGAAATCTCCCGGTTTTTTTATGCCCGCACGGGATATTTAAGTTATAAAAAGCAACATGCCTAAAGACAATTCCATACAATCGGTGCTTATTATTGGTTCAGGACCTATTATCATTGGCCAAGCCTGCGAATTTGATTACTCTGGTACACAAGCCGCTCGCAGCCTGCGGGAAGAGGGGATTAAAGTGTATTTGATCAATAGCAACCCGGCTACTATCATGACTGACCCCATGATGGCAGATAAGGTCTATCTTTTACCATTGACAGTAGAAAGCCTAGAACAAATACTTAAGGAAAATAAGATAGATGCCGTGCTGCCGACCATGGGTGGGCAAACAGCATTAAACTTGGCTAAAGAAGCAGAAGATCTGGGTATTTGGAATGAATATGGTGTACGATTGATAGGTGTTGATATAAAGGCCATTGATAAAGCAGAGGACAGGGAAAAATTTCGCCAATGGATGATAGAACTGGGAGTGCCTGTGGCTACGGCAAAGACGGCCAACTCTTTTCTGGAAGGAAAAGAATTTGCACAGGAAATAGGATTTCCATTGGTAATACGTCCTTCCTTTACATTAGGCGGAACCGGTGGTGGCTTTGTACATGATAAAGAAGATTTGGATGAAGCATTAAACAGAGGATTGCAAGCATCGCCTATCCATGAAGTGCTGGTGGAAAAAGCGGTACTGGGTTGGAAGGAATTTGAGTTGGAACTGTTGCGAGATGCTGCGGATAATGTGTGTATCATTTGTACGGTCGAAAACTTTGACCCTATGGGAGTACATACCGGTGATTCCATTACGGTGGCTCCGGCTATGACACTAAGTGATACAGGTATGCAGCTAATGCGGAATACGGCTATCCGCATGATGCGGGATTTAGGAAATTTCTCGGGTGGCTGTAATGTGCAGTTTGCCATGAGTCCGGATACCGAAGAAATTATTGCAATTGAAATTAACCCACGGGTAAGCCGCTCGTCTGCGCTGGCTTCCAAAGCAACAGGCTATCCTATTGCCAAAATAGCAGCTAAACTGGCTATTGGCTATACGCTGGATGAGTTGGAAAACCAGATTACGAAATCTACATCAGCTTACTTTGAGCCTGCTTTAGACTACGTTATCGTTAAAATACCGCGTTGGAATTTTGATAAATTCAAGGGAGCAAATGATACGCTGGGCTTACAGATGAAAAGCGTAGGAGAGGTGATGGCGATAGGTCGCAGTTTTACCGAGGCTGTTCAGAAAGCCTGCCAGAGCTTGGAAAATAACGCAGTAGGGCTAGGCTATTATGGTAAAAGCCTGATGCGGGCAGAGGATTTGCTAGAGTACATCAAGCAACCCAAATGGGATCGCATTTTCCGCATTAAAGATGCGTTGATGGCGGGCATATCGGTAGGCACTATTTCCAAAGCTACAAGCGGCATCGACCGCTGGTTTATCCAGGAGATACAAAAACTGGTAAATATGGAAAAAGAAATGGGCAAGTATAATTTAGAAACCTTGCCCATTGAGTTATTGAAGGAGGCCAAGGTAAATGGTTTTAGTGATGAGCAAATTGCTCGTATCATTGGCCACAATGACGAGGAGGATGTTTACCGCAAGCGAAAAGAGAATGGTATCACCCGTGTATATAAAATGGTAGATACTTGTAGCGCAGAGTTTGAAGCAAAAACACCTTATTTTTATTCTACGTTTGAAGGAGGAAATGATAATGAATCCATTCGCACTGATAAAAAGAAAATTGTAGTGTTGGGCTCAGGCCCTAACCGTATTGGTCAGGGTATTGAATTTGATTATTGTTGTGTGCATGGATTGCTGGCCATCAAGGAAGCCGGATATGAAGCCATCATGGTGAACTGTAATCCGGAAACCGTGTCTACCGATTTTGACATTGCTGATAAACTATACTTTGAGCCCGTTTACTGGGAGCATCTTTGGGACATTATAGAACATGAGCAACCGGATGGTGTAATTGTACAGTTGGGTGGACAAACAGCATTAAAGCTTGCTGAGAAATTACATAATAAAGGAATCAAAATAATTGGCACTTCCTACGATAGCATGGATATTGCCGAAGATCGCGGCCGCTTTAGTGATATGCTAAAGGATTTACAAATCCCCTACCCGGATTATGGTACAGCTTACGACGTGGATGAGGCGATTGCCGTAGCCAATAAAGTAGGCTATCCTGTTTTGGTGCGTCCTTCATATGTATTGGGTGGCCAGCGGATGCGTATTGTGATCAACGATGACGAGGTAGAAAAAGCGGTAGTAAGTTTATTAAAACATATACCGGGTAATAAGATATTGATTGATCATTTTCTGGATCGTTGTCAGGAGGCAGAAGTAGACGCCATCTTTGATGGAGAAAACTTTCATGTAATGGGCGTAATGGAACATATAGAGCCTGCTGGTATACATAGTGGGGATAGTAATGCCGTATTGCCGGCCTTTAACCTATCACCTATGGAAGTGACAACTATGGAATATTATTCCGAAAAAATTGCCAGAGCCTTAAACATAAAAGGGCTTATCAACATACAATTCGCTATTAAAGAAGGGAAAGTGTATGTGATAGAAGCCAATCCCAGAGCCTCTCGTACTACACCCTTTATAGCAAAAGCCTATCAAATTCCTTATCTCAACATTGCGACGAAAGTGATGATAGGTGTCAATACGTTAAAGGACTTCAAGTTTGAAAAAAAGTTGAAGGGCTTTGCTATTAAAGAACCTGTTTTCAGTTTCAATAAATTTCCTGGAGTAAATAAAGAGTTAGGGCCGGAAATGAAGTCGACTGGAGAGGCTATTCGCTTTATTAAAGACTTACGTGATCCTTACTTTCGCCAGTTATATAAGGACAGGAGCATGTACCTGAGTAAATAAAAAAACGTAAGATTTTTGATGTAGGATGTAATGATTTAGAAGTTTAAAATAACCACTCTTAATCATTTTTTCTACTCATCCTTAGTGGAATCCCACGGAGCACTTAACAAGTACTTGGCATAAGTGCTACCGTCGTATCCATATCTAAAAATCGTGTCTGCTACCGAAAGCTCGAAATGTGATCCGGCATTCAATTCGTAGACAAAAATCATATCTCCTATTTTTATTTCACCCCCTACACCACAGAGTAGTACGTCATATAGATAATGCCATTCCGAAGAGGAGATAGGGCTGGAGTGGCGTATTATTTTTTGAACAATGTCTTTGTCTATCTTCCAATTACTGCAAACTATACTGTCTTCTCTGCTATTGGCACTGCTATTTTGCCACTTATTTTTACAAGAAAGAACTTCCGCCTGCTTTAATTTTGTAAGAGCTATTTCAGCTCTTACACGTAGTAATAGTAAAGCACTATCAATAACAGGTTCTGTAGTAGCTTGCTCAATAAACAGGTCTTTTTTTTGCCCGTCTTGTTCTTTGATAACAGGACTATCTTTTTGTTTGCATGAAAAAGCCAACCATAATAACAATGATAGTAGAGCTCTCATAAGCATAGAATACTTTAAACCATTGAACTATTAAACTCTTTCACATCAGTCTACAGCTCTACGATCCCGTTTTTAATAGCATACATCACTAATCCTACACGGCTATTTACTTTTAACTTATTAAAAAGGGATTGGCGGTAGTCGTCTACAGTACGGGGGCTGACAAATAATTTTCCGGCGATATCCTTGTAAGATAATTCAGAGCAGGTCCAGCGTAAAAATTCCCGCTCTTTTTCATTTAAGATAATATCTTTTAAACCACCATCATCTTTTTGCAATCCGCTTACTAGTTTGCCTGATACGTATTCAGAGAGATAAACGGTTTTATTCGCTAGTGAATCAAGAGCTGCTTTCAATTCTTCCGGCTCCGTATTTTTTAATAAATATCCTTTTGCGCCCAGCCGGAACATTTTAATAATACTTTTTTCATCACTTAGCATCGATAAGCAAAGAATCTGTATGAAAGGATAGTTTTTGTTAAGCCATTGTGTGGTTTCAAAGCCATCCATTCCCGGCATATTTACATCAAGTAAAACAATATCGGGGACCTGGTGCTTTTGAATAGCTTCTCTGAGCTCTTGCCCATTACCTGCTTCAAAAAGAATAGTGTAATTGCCAAAACTATTAATCAGCTTTGCCAGTGCGTTGCGTAATAAAGTATGATCATCGGCGATGGCTACTTTAACTATCTTGTTTGCCTTATTCATTGTTTAGGATTCGCTTACCAGAGGTAATTCTATCAAAATGGTGGTGCCTTTGCCGGGTTTGCTTGTAATAGAAATATCTGCGCCAATAATACTTGCTCTGTTGTAAAGACTTTTAAGCCCAACGCCATTACCTGCTTTTGAACTTTCTTTCTTCTCTTTTACATTAAACCCCATACCATCGTCGCTTATTTCCATAACAAAAATAGTATCAGAGTAGTTTAAATCCACGCTTACTTCCATAGCGCGGGCATGTTTTAAAATATTATTTAGCGATTCCTGGAAAATACGAAAGAGAAAAACAGCGGTTTGCTCGGGAAAGTCTATTATATCCCCGTGTTGGGCGAACTTTGTTTTCAATACACCGGTTCTTTCAATAGCAATAAGTTCAAATTGTATAGAATCAGGTAATCCTACCTGCGATATTCTATCTGCATGTAGGCTCTTGGTAAGGTTAGAAAGGTCGGCAATGGCTTTTTGCAATACTTGCCGGGATTCAAAAATAGGCTCGTAAGCTTTATGTTCCTTTTCCAGCGGAGCGACAGATAATGAAAGTTTCACAACAGATAACATTTGCCCAATATTATCATGCAGCTCCTGCGCCATTGTTTTGAGTGTGTTTTCCTGAATTTCGAGTTGAGAGCGTAGCGCTTCTTTTTCATATTCTACCTTCATCCTCTCAATTTCCTGTTCTTGTTTTTTTTGTCGTTTATGATACAGGTATAGAATGCTGATAATAAAACTTACCAATAGAAGACCTAAAATAATACCTATGATGGTAATGAAGTATATTTCTCTGTCCTGGTACATAAAAATGCGATCGTAAACAAGGTATATAAAAAGATATTGAGAAGTGTAAATATTTTATCAAAGTTAAGTACAACTAAAATTGATATTTCACTCCAGTAGTTGATTAATCCATATAAAGGGAAACCACAGCAGTAGAAAAAAAGCAAACCAGCACATATCCAGAAAGATGGATCTTTTTGCAGTTTTACTGATTTTGGCAGTCTGAATAATTCCAAAAAATAGTAAATACAAAAAATGACGATAAGTAGGCAACCCAGTGAATAGGTGATGGTGTGAAAGCTAGCCAACGTTTGTCCCCAGATAAAATTGATAACTACACATAAAATATAGAATGGTATAGTAAGAAGCACTACTTTTTTTATTTTCTTACTTTTAATCATTTCACTAATTACCCAGAAATAAAAGCAAAATTCAAAAGTGGTGAATAGGTTATAGAGGAGAAGGTTGTTTTTTCCCATTGACCATAAATATGTGCCCCAAGTTTCTGCAGTAAGTGTAAGGAATAAGTAAGGTGGAAAAAGATTTAGATAAAGAGGGGTTTTCTTCTTGTTGTAAACCAATAAGCTTGCGAGAAAGCTTATGGCTATGAAATAAATATATAGTCGTAAAGGCATTATATATAAATGTACTACTAAACAATAAAAAACCCCCATCATAGATGAGGGTTTGAATTCAAAATATATTACTGAATTAAGCTATTATAATGCCGTCTTCACCTTTGTCAACAATGGTAATACCAATTTGCTCACCGGTTTTTACACAAAGCGGAGGACATAGGCTACCAGCATTATAAGCCAATATAGAAGTGCCTTTGTCGGTTTCAATATAAATATCTTTATTAGCCATGCCGCTTTCTGTTTGTCCTTGTTTGGTGGCTACTAAAACTACCGTTTGGCGACCGGCATAAAGAGGATTGGCTGTATAATCTTTGTCGTAAGCTCCAAAATAGATTTTGATGCCGTCAGCGCCATGATCTTTTATTTTAGCGATATATTCTTCCAGTTCTTCCACACTGTACCAAACACTAAGGGAGTCTTCTTTGCCCAGACGCTTGGAATTATGCACCCAGCGCTCTTGTTTGTAGTTTCTAACAACGGTATCAACATGCTCCGTATTTACCAGCTTCCCAACCTTTAATGATTTTTTTTGAACTTCCAACATAGCTTAAAATTTTAGAATGATACAATAATTGCTTGAAAGGTTAAAGCTATTATAGAAGCAAAAACAGATAATTATAATTTGTAATAAATCAATCAATTATAAATTAAACATATTTGTATTTAAAAGATTGTCAGAGACTCCCGTAATTATATTGAAATAATACCGTGATTTTAATTAGGAAATACCGTAAAAAAGGGGTCGTTTTCCGGGTAAATAAAGCGTCTTTTTACCCGGAAAATGGGAGAATCTGTTGATTGGTGATTTTTAATGTAGAGGTGCGGTTCCCTATTTAGTTATACCGCGATAAAAATTTTAGTATTTACTAGATCAAGAAAATAAGTATTTATCCTGATAGGAGGGCCAAGTAGAGTAGAATATGTAACTTTTACTAAGCAATGGCTGCCACCTATTTTTTAAGGAAAACACCTTTTATCAGAATATTTCTGTTGCTAGCTGTAGGCATAGTAACGGGGTGGTATTTAAAAATACCCCTATCCATTAGTTGGCTGGGTCTTTTTCTAGGCTGCTTTCTGATTGTTATCCGGCTGGCTTTTTCTTTGGTACAGCATCTTCGATTTGCTTTTCTAGGCCCCATAGCGGTTGCGGTTTCTTTTATATCGCTGGGATCGTTGCTAGTTTATTATAACGATGTGCGGACAAATGCGCGCTGGCTGGGTAATTATCCTGTGTCGGAGAAAGCATTTGTTGCCACCTTGCAGGAACCACTGGTGGAGAAGCCTAAATCGTTTAAAGCAGAAAGCGCTATTTCTCTGATGTCCGACTCCGCAGTTTCAAGATCTGTTCAGGCCCGGGTCATTATTTATTTTAGTAAGGATACGCTGTTGAAAACAGTCGGTTACGGATCACAGATTGTCTTCAAAAAACCATTGCAGGAAATTAAGGGTAGCGGTAATCCCGGAGCATTTGACTACAAACGATATGCATTATTTCAGGGAATTACTTATCAGGTTTATCTTCAAAAAGACGATTTTTTAGTGCTGCCATCGGTAGAAAAAAAGCCAGTAGCTAGTTTTTTATTGACCGTGCGGCATAAAGTGTTAGCGATACTAAAAGAAAATATTAAGGGAGAAAAAGAGACTGGCCTGGCGGAAGCTTTACTGATAGGTTACAAAGATGATCTGGATAAAAACCTTGTACAATCCTATACCAATACAGGAGTGGTGCACATTATTGCAATATCGGGTCTGCACCTGGGATTAATTTATTGGCTTTTGGTAGTACTGCTAAAACCGCTTGTTATAAAGAAGTCCACCCGATGGTTGCAGCCAATCATTATTATTACAGGACTTTGGTTTTTTGCCTTATTAACGGGTGCTCAGCCTTCTATCTTGCGTTCAGCCGTCATGTTTACTTGTATTGTGCTGGCACAAAGCATTTCCCGTAAGAGTTCTATTTATAATACACTGGCTTTTTCCGCTTTTATCTTACTTTGTTATAACCCCTTCTGGTTATGGGATGTGGGCTTTCAATTATCCTATGCCGCCGTTTTAAGCATTGTTATTTTTTTCCGGCCTGTTTATAATCTGCTTTATGTAAAAAATAAATTGCTGGATGCAATTTGGAAAATGAATGCGGTGACTATTGCAGCGCAACTACTTACTTTGCCATTGAGTATTTATCATTTTCACCAGTTTCCACTTCACTTTTTGCTTACCAATTTTGTAGCCGTTCCCTTATCCAGCCTTATTTTACTGGGTGAGATTCTTTTATGTGCGATCTATTTCATACCACTCGCAGCCGCCTTTTTAGGAAAGATCTTGACCTGGTTCATTTATTGGATGAATACATTTATAGAGCAGACAGATAAGTTGCCTTGGTTCTTATTGCAGGGTTTGCAAATCAGTATTGTTCAGGCAGCGTTATTGTATGTGTTTATCGGTCTTATTACTTATGCCGTTTGGGAGAAAAACAAGCAAGCACTGAAAGCAGGTTTTTTGGTTTTACTACTTTTCTTTGTTATACGTAGTTATTCTTTTTATAGCGCAACGCAGCAGCGCAAAATGATTGTTTATAATATACCGGGAAAGCGGGCTATTGATTTTGTGGATGGCCGCAAGTATGTATTTGAAGGAGATACTTCTTTATTGAGTGATGATTTTGCCAGAAATTTTCATTTAAACCCATCCCGTATACTGCACCGTATGGAACCGGCAAGAAGCCTCTCTTCTCTCCAGAAAAATGGAAAGTATTATTCCTTTTCTGGCAAAAAAATTATCCTGATTGATACAGCTGTCCGGTATTTACCTATAAATAATCCTCCCACCATTGATGTATTGATTATTTCGGGTAGCCCGCGATTTTACCTAAAAGATTTTACAAAAAGCTTTGCTGTTAAAACGGTCATTTTTGACGGAAATGTAGCAGCTTTTCGAGTGAATCAATGGAAAAAAGATTGCGCCAGCCTTCATATTCCCTGGTATGCTGTCAATGAAAAAGGGGCTTTTGTGATGAACCTTCCATAATGTACCTTTGCGCCCTCTAACGATACGCCTTCCTTCAACACACTTTATTATGACTAAGAAAATACAATCAGCTCTTATTTCCGTCTTTTATAAAGATGGCTTAGAAAATATTGTAACCACTCTTCACGAGTTAGGTGTTACCATTTATTCTACAGGAGGCACTCAAGCGTTTATTGAGAAATTAAATGTTCCAGTAGTACCAGTAGAAAGTTTGACCACGTATCCTTCTATTTTAGGTGGCCGGGTAAAAACGTTGCACCCTTCCGTATTTGGTGGCATACTAGGTCGCAGGGATGTAGAAACGGATGTGCAGGAAATGCAACAATATAATATCCCCGAACTTGATTTAGTTATTGTGGACCTATATCCTTTTGAGGAAACAGTAGCTTCAACATCCGAAGAAAAGCTAATCATCGAGAAGATTGATATCGGTGGGCCTTCTATGATAAGAGGAGCGGCTAAAAATTTTAAAGATGTAGTAGTAGTGGCTGCAAAAAAAGACTACGCTGCTTTGGAGAACTTATTGAAAGAACAAAAAGGGGAGACTACACTGGAACAGCGTAAAGCTTTTGCTGCAAAAGCATTTGAAATAGTAGCGCATTATGATGTAGCCATTGCTAAATATTTCAATACAGCAGAGTCGCTTTACTTCCTAGAATCTATTCCGCAGCCAAAAATTATGCGCTATGGTGAAAATCCACATCAAACGGGTGTGTTTTATGGTAATCTGGACGGAATATTTGATCAGCTCAACGGTAAGGAACTTTCTTATAATAACCTAGTAGATGTGGATGCAGCTGTGCAGCTAATAAAGGAATTTCCTGCGGAAGAAAATACAATTACGTTTGCCATTATCAAGCATACCAATGTATGTGGTGTGGCACAACGTAGTACAATAAAAGAAAGCTGGGATAATGCTTTAGCCGGAGATCCGGAAAGTGCTTTTGGGGGTGTATTGGTTACCAACGGTACAGTAGATGTCGCTACAGCTAATGCCATTAATGAGATATTTTTTGAAGTATTAATCGCTCCGGCTTTTTCGGAAGAGGCGCTATCTATTTTACAGTCTAAAAAGAATAGAATTCTTTTACAATTAAAAGCACAGGTCCATCTTTCTACACAGTATAAATCTATATTGAATGGAGTACTGGTACAGGGAATAGACGAAGGGAATTATACAGAATGGACGGAAGCTGGCGGAAGAGCTGCCTCCACCACAGAAAAAGAAGATTTAGTTTTTGCCAATATTATATGCAAGCATTTAAAGTCAAATGCTATTGCTTTGGTAAAAGATAAGCAATTAGTAGGTAAAGGATGCGGGCAAACGAGTCGGATTGATTCACTGCGCCAGGCAATAGAAAAGGCCGGCCAGTTCAACTTTGATTTGAAAGGAGCTGTATTAGCCAGCGATGCCTTTTTTCCGTTCAACGATTGTGTACAAATGGGACATGCTGCCGGTATTACTGCTTTTATACAGCCGGGGGGGTCTATTCGAGATAAAGATTCCATTGCTTATTGCCAGGAGCATCAGTTGGCAATGGTGATAACGGGTATGCGCCACTTCAAACATTAATGTCACGTACAGGTTTATACAAAGTATTATCTAAAACCACTGAGCCAATAAGGTATCTCTCGGGGCTAAATCCGTTGACTATTCATAAGAAAGGAACAAGAGCTAAAGCGATCTTTGCCTTGGCGTTAGTTTGTTTTTTATGGGGTACTACTTGGGTAGCTTCCAAAGAAGGGGTGCGGTATATGCCAGCGTTGCAAATGGCGGGCATACGCCAGTTTCTCGGTGGGCTTTGTTATGTTGCATTTTTTCTTATCAAGGGAGTTCCCTTGCCAAAAGGGAAAGAATGGTGGCCCATTATCATTCTTAGTGTACTTAATTTTTTGTTGAGCAACGGCCTTAGCACCTGGGGGCTAAAATATATATCTGCAGGGTTAGGTGCTATTATGGGCGCCATATTTCCTTTATGGGTAGTGATTATTGGTTTGTTTTCTTCCAATGAAAAAGTACCTGCCAAAGCAGTGCTGGGTTTGTTAGCCGGTTTTGCCGGGGTGTGTATCATTTTTTATGAGCACTTGGCCGATTTTGCTAATCCTGCTTTTCTGTTTGGCGTTTTGTTGTCGCTAATCGCTACCTGGAGTTGGGCATTTGCTACGATATATACTAAGAAGCAGGTAAATAATTTCAACCCGTATTATAGTTTGGGCTTACAAATGGTGTTGTCCGGCACTGTTTTATTTTTCTTTACAATGCTCACGGATACAGAGGCGAATAATTCTTTTATCCCTTTAAAGGAAATTCCGTTACACTCCTGGTTATCGATCGCTTACCTTGTTGTATTTGGATCGGTTATTTCTTTTATTGCTTACCTGTATGCATTAAAACATTTGCCGGCAGGGCAAACTTCTATTTATGCGTATATCAATCCTATCGTAGCACTGCTGCTGGGGTGGGCACTATTTGGCGAGCATCTGACTATTTTCATTGGCATTGGCGGTGTTGTAACATTATTGGGAGTGTACATGGTCAATAAAGCATTTAAAATAAAAGTGCCACCCGCAGAGAAGGCAGAGACAGAGGGTGTGTGAAATCGTTAAGATTCTTTTGCAACGTTCTCCAAAAATTGCTCATAGGTACTTTTCCATCCATTGTACAGCGGATCGGTTCCTAAAAAATGATTATGCCAGATGGTAATCAGCATACCATTTACAGATTTTACTTCTTGATAGTAAACATTTAATTCCTGTAGGGCTTGTGCTGCTGTTTGTTTTTGTTCATAAAAACTATTGGCATCCATAAAGCAAAAAGGAAATAATAAAAGGTCTGTACTGCTTTCTTTTTCTAAATCATACCAGTAAAAAGGGGTGGCTATAGATGCTCTAAAACCATTGATACTACCGTAGCCCATCGAGAAATCAAACCGAATACCTTCTTGTAACAATAAGCGAAATGTAATAGGTAAAGTGAACCGTATATAGTGCTGTCGAGAGGCTGCAACAGGGCTGCCTGTGATAGCTGCCAGCGTATTTTTTTCTTTTGTCAGTAAAGAGGTTTCATCACTGCTTATCCAAGAGGGGTGTAGGCCAATAGGGTAACGGATAGCGTGATCTTGAATAAGCTCCTGTAATGCTTTTTGGGTCGGAGAAATATTTTTGTCATACTTACCCTTTTTTTCTGCAACCGGAAAAAAGTAATAAGGCCGTAAGCCATGCTTTTCATGTTGCTGGTGTAGCCAACCATAAGTGTCAAAAGGATCTCGTTGCTTGCCACGTAATACATTGATTCTTTCTTTCAGCTCTTTAAAACGAAATAATACCAGGCTGCGTAATAATCCGCCCACTTTTTTCCCTACACTTTTATGTCGGTAAGACCAGGCAATGTCAATATCGTAGGAGGGTAGGAATAAAAAAGTAGGGGTAATGATTTTTAGCAATGAAAATTTTTGCTGTAAGCTGGCTGCCCACCATTTTAGCCAGTGATTGACAAGTGGCTGTGACAAAAAACCTTCTTTATGCGCTAATGAATTAGTATAAGCATAGCGGCCATACATGTCTTTTTCATAGGGTAGATACTCCTCGTATCGCGATAGCAAATAAAAGCTGGCGGCAAATATGTCAAAAGGAAAATCGCCTTCTGTTTTTAAAAATGCTTTTTTGCCATTTAGTTCAAAGCAATCAATGCTTTGCTTATTGATGCTTTGCTCAAATAAAAGAGAATGCGGCTTTATCCAATATTCGCTTTGACTTAGGCGTGTAGAGGAGTAATTGATTTTGCCTTCGTTATACTGTAGGAAATGATCCTGATTGGTTGTTAGCTCAAATGGTTTGCCAATAACTTGTTTTCCGATAAAATCCGCAATGTATTGCAGTCTGTTTGTTATTGTCTCAGTATAGAACAGCATGACATGTTAAAGCTACGAGCAAATTAAATAGAATATAAAATAGGTCTCCGATCTATTCCTTAGCTTTTGCGGCAGCTTTTTCTTTCCATTGTTCATTAAAAGATTTTTTGGGAAAATCCAGCGTATCTCTATGACGTGTCCAGTTTTTGGCCACTTTGTTAATGAACCAGCCCTTTGTTTTGCCATTGGCCATATTCATCCAACCGCGTCGGAGCATGGTTTGTTTCCACATTTTCCAGACCATCTTTTCAGAAAAATCGACTAATTTTTCTTGCACGGCTTCATGGCGATTTTCCAGCAATAGCTCGTGCAGGTTTATTTTTACTGCACATACTTCTGTACAATTACCACACAGCGAGGAGGCGTGGCTCAAGTGTTTCCATTCACCCAAATCTTTAAGATGAGGTGTAATGACGGCACCAATAGGACCGCTATAAGTAGCGGCATAGGTATGGCCGCCAATATTTTTATACACCGGGCAGGCATTTAAGCAAGCGCCACAGCGTATGCAGTACAAGCTTTCTCGTTGTTTTTCATTGGCCAAAATACTAGTACGGCCATTATCCAGCAGGATAACATACATATCATCAGGCCCGTCTATTTCTCCTTCTTGTCGCGGCCCGTTTACAATCGTGTTATAGGAGGTGATGCGCTGGCCAGTGCCAAAAGTGGAAAGTAATGGCCAGAACAAAGCCAGATCCGTCATAGAAGGAATTACTTTTTCTATCCCCACGATGACAATATGTGTTTTAGGCATGGAGCAACTTAAACGACCATTGCCTTCATTTTCTGTAACGGCTATACCGCCAATATCAGCAATGATGAAATTGGCCCCGGTAACACCTACTTCTGCTTCCTGGTATTTATGGCGAAGTACCTTTCTTGCGACCAATGTCAGCTCTTCTGGCGTGAGAGAAGGATCTGTGCCCAACTTCTCTGAGAAAAGTTTTGCAATATCCTCCTTGCTTTTATGCATAGCCGGTGTTACGATGTGGTAAGGCGGCTCATTGTCCAGTTGCTGTATATATTCTCCTAAGTCGGTTTCTACACTTTCAATACCTTCTTTTTCTAAAAAAGCATTCAGATGAATCTCTTCTGTCACCATGCTTTTGCTTTTAACAAGTGTCTTGCAGTTTTTGGCTACACATATATCTTTTACCGCTGCCAGTGCCTGTGCCGCATCCTCAGCCCAAATAACTTTTGCACCGCGCTTGGTAATATTGGATTCAAAAGTTTCCAGTTGTGCATCCAGTGTTTCAATGGCTCTCCACTTTAAATTTTTAGCTCGTTCTCTTGCTATAGTAAGTTGTGAAAACTGTTGCTTGCCATTAGGTACAGTAGCATTGTACTTACTTATATTGAAATTAATCGTCTGGCGGTGTTGAAGATCTCCCGCTTTTTCTGTGCTTTTGGTTTTAAATGTAGAAGCTATTTCTTTCACGGCAGTATTCATTTTGTTTCATTCGATGGAAAATAATACTCATGAGCTATAGCGGTAAGCGTTTCATAAAACTCTTCGCCATATTTTCGGACGAGGGGTTCTTTCAAAAAAACATATACCGGCACTTTTAATTTTTTTCCCAGATTGCAGGCAGGCTTGCACAATGTTTCACGAGGGTAATAGTTCATGTTTTCGTAGTCGCCGTGTTTCCCTTTTTTGCTAATAATGGGGTACAGATGACAACTAATTGGTTTTTTCCAACTAATCAAACCATCGTAATAGGCCTGCTCAAAAGCACATTTGATGATACCATTGTCCTCACGAAAAGCATACACGCAAATGCCATTATCATTGTGGAGGGTAGGCGTTACCCAACCAAACTCCTGGCTGTAGGTATAATATCCTTTGGCTTCAATTTCTTTTATGGATTCGGCCGGCAGATAGGATTTTATTTTTTCAAAGCTATCAACAATTATTTGCAGCTCATCGTTTTCCAAAGGGGCGCCCGCATCTCCCTCTTCGCAACAACCTCCCTTGCATTTATTGAGGTCGCAAACAAATTGCTCTTTTACCACTTCTTCACTTATGAGTACATTGTCTATAGCTATCACAGCAAACCTTTTAGCAAAGGTAATCAAATCAATCGCTTTCTTTTTTATTACTCAATAATTCACCTAGGCCTTTACGCGATACCTTTAATCTGTTATGAGAAGTAAGCCAATGTATAGCTTTGTGTTCAAGCCAGTGATGCAGTGGTAGCAGGATGGCTGCCAGCCCAATCATCAACAACAGATCTTTCCAAGGTTCCCCCTCTGTTAGGGAATGTCCTTGCTTTTTTAGTAGTAAGAAAATGAATTCAAAAACCATCAGAAAAGCAAAAAAAGCAACCATCTTAATGAAGCCAGCCGATACTTTGAACAGACCAAACATTATCAGTGCGATAAATAAGCAAATAATACTGATGAGGATAATTCTATATTGTATGTTATGTCGTTGTGTTTTGGCCAACTCCTTTTCTTTAGTCAATCGTTCCTGGCGAAGCTGCTCATCAGTGGCTTCCATTTGTAAGAAATCTTTTTCTTTACTTAATGCGTCCAGGCTGTCTTTGTATTTGAAGCCCAAATCGGCATAATAATGTGCTCGCTTGTAATCTCCCCGGTACTGGTACAATGTATCCAGTTCGCTGAAAACATTTTTTAGTAGTGCTATGTCCTTTACCTGCTCTGCCGTGGCACTAGCTTGGAGGAAATAATCGATTGCGCCGGTATAATTACCCATTCTTTTGCTCATCGCTCCTCTTTCCGAAAAATAGTAATAGACCATAATAGGTATTCCTTGCATCACATTAGGCGCTACTTTATCGAAATAACGTGTTGCAGAGTCATAGTTGCCCATTTTGGAATAAACCAGCGCATGTAGAAAGTCCAGGTGATTTTCCAAATTAAATGATTTAAAAAAATCGACCAACGTTGAGTTTTCTTTCAGGAATTCTAATGCCTTTTCTGGATTGTCACTACTGCTATGGGCAGAAAGAATACCTTGATAAATAAGTAATTTCATTTGCGAAACGCCCATTGTATCTGCCGCCGCCAGTGCTTTTTCAAAAAAATCCATTGCTAAAGAATGGTCTTTTTTGAGCACATATAGATTGCCAATATTATAATAGGCTACTGTTCTTACATAAATGTCTTGTCGCTGCTCATTTTTTTTATGTCGAATAGCTTTATAGGCGTAATCAATGGCTTTGTCGTAATCCTTGATCGAAGAATAGAAAGTGGATAGTAGATTACCCGCTTCAATTTCTTTGTCTTCCAGTTTTAAAATTTCAGCTTTCGTTAAGGCGCCTAAGTAACTCCTAAGTGCTAGTATTTTTTCGCCTCGTTGCAAATAAACGTTGCCATACTCTAATTGTAAGTCAATGTCAAGTGTGTCATCCTTAATATGATTATTAAAAGCTGTGGCCTGATTGCAGTAGGATAAAGCAGATTCAGCATTGGAGCGTAATCTGTTTAAGGTAGAAAAGCCAATACAAATGGATAATGCTTGTTTATCTAGCTTGTTTAGTTTAGCCAGCTCCAGCGCTTTTGTAAAATAGGATTCAGCTTTTTGGTTGTAGATGGTATTGGTGGCCAAGCTGAGGTAGCGTAGGCCATTTTGATATTGTGCATCGGTCATTAATTTTCGATCCCTGCTTTGCTCAGCTATTTTGATCAATTCGGCGCCATATTCATCAGATTGTTTCAGGTCAACGTAGATGGTTAATCCTGATAAACGTCGGGCTAAATCAAAGCGCTCCTTCATCCCTGGGTTTTTGGCCAGTTCCGTTTTTAAAGAGTCAACAAGATCCGCATTAAACTGGGGGTAGGCAGAAAGAAAAAAAATAAAAAACAGGGATAAGAACGAAAGCTTTCTCATATTAAAAATTAGCCATTTTGTAAAAGACCTACCAGCATTTTATCAACGCCATTTCAATGTATTGATAAGGTGCCGGATATCCTGCTTTAAAAAATCATTTACGATACTTAGAGAATCTTCATTAGGAGTAGTATCAAAATACAAAGCACCACGTAAAAAATGGTGAGTGGAGTCAGTGAGAAAAAACTGGCTTGCGGTGGCAGTATTACCGGCTAAGGAAAAAAAGATTCCTTCGATACCATTAGGTGTTACCATAAGGCTATCGGTAATACCTGTTGCCATATCTGTATGTTTTCGAAAAGCCATTTTATACCCGTCGGAGATTAGCGAATCAAAATTGTTTTTTAAGATCGGCTTATAACTCACATACATGCGGCCTTCAAATTGGGGAAAGTCAATATTGATCCACCAGTCGCCGGCTTTTGTATCGAAAAAAGTAGAATCTTTTGTTACCTGTGCATATACAGGATATTCAAATGTATAAGGGTAACCGGCTTGATCAAATAATTGATACTTTTTTTCCGGGAGGCTGATTTTAAAATAGCCTTTTTTCTTATACGTGTAAGCGCTGTTACATGATAAAATAAGAAAAGTTGTGCTCGCCAGCACAAGTAGAAAAGAAAAATAGTTTTTGAACATAATGCAAAGATATCCGGCAAGGAAATTACTTTCTTTCCAGTAATGTAACTTTTATTAATAGCAAACGCTTATTATCTGTTTCTAACACGGTAAACTGAAAGTCGCCCGTGGTAATGATGTCATCAACACTGGGAAATTCTCCATTCAGCTCCAATACCAAACCGCCTACTGACTCGCTTTCTCCTCTTACTCTGTCAAAGGTATCCATAGGCAGTTTCATAATCTTGCACATATCATGAATCATTGTTTTGCCTTCAAAAACAAAGTTTTTTTCATCAAGTTGCTGATCGCGATTTTCCTCTTTATCAAATTCGCCCCTGATTTCACCAATGACCTCTTCCATAATATCTTCCATAGTTACAATGCCACTGGTTCCACCAAACTCATCTACTACAACGGCAAAATGTGTTCTTCGAGATTGGAAATCGAGTAGTAAGTCGGCAATTAGCTTTGATTCGGGAACAAAATAGGGCTGACGCATTAGCGGTTTCCAGTCAAAACTATCAGGCTCGTTGATGTAAGGCGTAATATCTTTGGCGTTGATGATACCTACTACTTCATCCATACTTTCTTTGTAGACAGGCAGCCGGGAGTGATTTAATTCTTTTATTTTATCTAATACACTCAAAAAACTCGCCTGATGATTGATGCCATTTACTTCCAAACGGCTTCGCATTACCTGCTTTACGGCAATGCCTCCAAATTTCACAATCCCTTTCATGATATTTTTCTCTTCGGGCGAAGCCTCTTCGTCGGTTTTAATATCAATAGCTTTGTTCAACTCCTGCATACTGATCGCTTCTGATTTGTTAGCACCTGTTTTGCGTCCTATTCTATCGGCTACGTTTACAATCCACTTACTTATGCGTCGTAAAAAGAGATGAATGCCCTCTACAATGATGGCTGAGCCGTAGGCAAAACGAAGGTTATTTTGTGTAGCCCAAATTTTAGGTAAAATTCTACCAAAGAAAACAAGGATAAATGTAATCGCCACTGCCTTTGTGAGAATGATAAGTGCCGATCCTGGATTTTTTAAAACAATAAACTGATCAATCAAATAATTAGCAAGGATAATGATGCTGATATTGATAAATATACTGGAGATAAGCAGTGAGGCAAACACTTCTTTTGGCTCGTCGAGAAAATTAATAATCCTTCGGGCAGCGGGGTGTTGCTTTGTTTTTAGCATATTAATATCCCTTTTATTAAGAGAAAAAATAGCTACTTCCGCACCTGATATCGTAAAACTGAGTAAAAGTAAAATAACCAGTAAAAAAACTAGTAAGGTAGTACCCTGCGTGGTAGCCAGCAAGGTAAAAGAGAGATTACTATTTAAATAATAACTAACCGAATGGGCCTCCACGCAGTGTTTTTTAGTTTTGCAATATTTGTGACTGGCTCATGCGAGTCGAAAACTGACAAATGCAAAGGTATTGAATAAAAACAGATGTTAAAAGGGAAGTGTATCTGAAGGATCACCCGGTGTTGCCGAGTCGCTTCCACTTACGTTGTCTGCCCCTCCTTCATTACTATTGGCATTTCCATCGGCTCTTTTGTCTAGCATGATAAGATTATCACCTACCACCTCGGTGGTAAATTTTCGATGACCATCTTTATCGTCCCAACTGCGGGTACGCAGGCGACCCTCTATATATACCAAGCTACTTTTATGAAGATACTTCTGTGCAAGCTCCGCAAGCCCACGCCATAGTACCACGGTGTGCCATTCCGTTTGTGATACAAGTTTTCCGGATCTATCCTTGAAGGTTTCTGTAGTGGCAAGTGGAAATTTAGCAACGGCTATATTTCCTTCTAAAAGCTGTACTTCGGGGTCTTTTCCCAGGTTGCCAATTAAAATCACTTTATTTACGCCTCTCATACGTTTTTCATTTTATCTTAAAAGAATTACCGCTCAGGGCTTTAAGTGCTATCTAAAGTTAATTTTTTTTGATTGGACTAAGAAATTAAAATAACAGGCCCTTGTCTCTTGACATTGGTGCGGCTGCGTACTATATTTAACTAGTGATTAACTGCTTTGATTGTAACTTAGCTTTCAATAATTCGTCAGAGAACTAGTAAATAATAAGCTTATGAAAAAAAATATACTCTTCATTTTTTCCCTGATAAGTATTTTTAGTTTATCAGCTATCGCTCAAGGAGATAGTGTAAAGGATCAAAACCCTAACTATCAGGTGAGTCGCGACAAATACATGAAGCTGGCCGATTCGCTTACAGACTGGCATAGCACAACTTTTCAGGATACCTATAAGGCAATAGATTGGCTGGCAGATAGAAAAGAGGCTCGCCAGGAACGTCAGGAATTTCGTCGTCAGTTACGCATGGAAAGAGCCCGTTGGAACAACAACTATGTGGGCCGTTATTATTATCCGTATTATCGTAATAGCTGGTATAATTACAATAGCGGGTGGAATCAACGTCGCGTGGGCTTTTACCTCAATCCCTGGAGTACAGGATACAGGTGGCGTTAATGGTGCACTCTTTTTCCTCGTTTAGTTTTCAATAAACTTTCAAATAGTAGCAATGTAACCCGGGTAGCTCTGGTAATAAAGAGTCAAATACAGGTTATCGGCTACGTAGTGCAAATAGTGTCTATTTAAAAAAATAAAAACATATACATGAAAATGAGAATTCTCTCCTTATTTGTTCTGGCTGGTTTTGTTACACTTGCTGGTTGCTCACGCAAAGTCACTCGTATTGATCCTTCAGAGCAAATAGATATAAGCGGGCGATGGAATAATACAGACTCCCGACTTGTGGCAGAAGATATGATAAAAGACGTACTAAGCGCAAGATGGCTTACAGATCATATGGCGGCGAAAAATGGACAGCGTCCTGTTGTTATCGTAGGGTTTGTTACCAACAAAAGTCATGAGCATATCGATGCCGAAACATTTGTGAAGGATGTAGAGAATTCCTTTGTTACCTCTCAAAAAGTAAGGCTGGTGCAAGGCGGAAAGAAAAGAGAAGAGCTGCGTGCAGAAAAAGCTGATCAACAATCGAATGCCAGCGTAAGCAGCATGAAGAAATTTGGATTGGAGCAAGGAGCTGATTTTATCTTACAAGGATCAATTAATTCTATTGTAGATTCTCACAAGAGAAAAAAAGTGGTATACTATCAGATTAATCTTGAGCTTACCAATATAGAAACCAATGAAATTCTTTGGATAGGGGATAAGAAGATAGCCAAATATGTAAAGAACTAAAGTCCCGCCAACAGAACTATTTATGAAGTGGAATGCTCCTTAGGGGAGTAGAGGTATATGTAAATCTCTATAGAAGGATTATTATCAGGAAAATGTTTTTTCGACGAAGTAATATTAGCATTAGCTGTGTTGTTGTTCTAAGCTGGCTACTATCTTCTTGCGCTACCTACAATAAACAAATAGCTGCTTACTATACTAATTTAAGATCAGGCGACTACGAAAAAGCGGCTAAAGCACTTGATAAAAACAAGTTGCTAAAAAAAGATAGGAATCGTTTATTGTTTTTATTAGAGCGGGGAAAGGTGAGTCACCTATTGCAGCAATGGGATAGTAGTAATCTTTATCTTAATGAAGCGGACTTAGCAATGGAGGATGCTCGTACCAGCGCCAAGGACGTTATTGCAGGTACATTGCTAAACCCCATGATGAAAACATATCGGGCAGAGGATTTTGAAAAATACCTGGTACATTATTACAAAGCACTTAATTACTTACAATTAGGACAGACAGAAGAAGCGTTGGTAGAAGCACGACGTATTAGCTTGCGCTCCTATACCCAGCAGGATGAAGTAGGTAATAAGAACAAGTATGATAACGATGCTTTTTCTTTCATGATTCAGGGTCTCATTTATGAAAAGGCATTGGATTACAACAATGCTTTTATTGCTTATCGCAATGCAGCGGATGTATTTCTGGAAAATAACGGTAGCTATTATGGAGTAGATTTTCCTGCACAATTGAAGAAAGATTTGTTGAATGCTGCTTATAGAATAGGGTTTACGGATGAGTTACAGCGATATGAACGCCTGTTAAATATAACATGGGAAAAAGAAGCAGCACCTGAAGGCGGAGAGTTGGTATTATTTTGGGAGAATGGACTCGCTCCAGTAAAAGAACAGCAGGATCTTTGGTTTTCGCTTGCTAAAAACACCGGGGGCAGTTTTTTCTTTAATGATGCAAGTGGCCAGTTTACCAACATTCCTTTTGATTTTAGTAATGGCTATAATAGCGAAAGTTTAAGCGTTACAGATTTGCGAAGCTTCCGTGTTGCCTTGCCTCGTTACCGTGCACAACCTCCCTTATATTCTCAGGCAACTTTGCAGATAAATGAGATGCAGTACACTTTAGAACCGGTAGAAAATGTAAATACGCTGGCGTTTTCTACACTACGAGAAAGAATGCTAAAAGAACTATCGGGTACTTTATCAAGGTTGGCAATAAAAAAGCTTGCTGAGATGGCAGTGCGTCCTTCTGATAAGAAAAGTGATGATGCAAAAAAAACAGAAGAAGAAAAGAAAAAAGAGCAGCGCCAAAAAAATCAACGGGAAGCTATAACATTGGGATTGCAATTATTCAGTCTCGCATCAGAAAAAGCAGATACTCGCAACTGGCAAAGCCTGCCGCATACGATTCATTATGTACGTATACCACTCCGAACAGGAGAAAATAAGCTTACACTTAAATTAGGGGGTGGAGCTTCCAATACAATTGACCTGACAGTGCTGGGCAAAGGAGGGTTACAGTTTAGGAATGAATGTACCTTCTGGTGAAGTCTTTGTTAGCGGCGCGGCCTTAAGGCTATGCCTACTTTTAGTTGTAGAGAAAAGAAAGCATCGTTATTATTACTATTCCCTCTTTGTTGCCCTTCATGAGGTGTATAGCCTGGTTGAATTTCTCCCCGCCGGCTATGGAGTTGTGTTGCAATAGCGGCTTGCCTGGGTAAAAGATAATTAGTAAACAAAGCAGGATTGATATAAGTAGTGCTAACATCATCTAAGTAATCTGTAAAAAGAATGCGATGCACTACTTCCAGCCGTGCATTCACAAGCGGGCTGACTTCATACTTTACGCCTATACCTACGGGTACATTAATTTGCGTTAATCTATAAGGTTTTTTATCTGGATATTCAGAAAATCCCTGTCCTTCCAGTCGCAGCGGATGTAAGGCATACCAAGTGCCATTCACTTTTGCTTCAGGATTAAATCGATAAACACCAATACCCGCTACTATGTAAGGGGAAATAAAAGGTGCTTTATCTTCATCATATCGTTTAAAAAATAGCGGATGTATTTCGGCTGCTAATTGTAATTCGGCAATGCGGCTGCGAAAACTTAGATTACGGCCATATCTTCCTGAAAGAGATGCGTCCTTGTTTTTTAAAATACTATCATACCCTTGCACCTGTCCAAAACTGGCTTCTAATCTTAATCCAACTGCTTCCTTATAGGTAGCTATTGCATAAATGCTATAACTGGGTGCAGTAGTTTTCCAGTTTAAATCCTTAATGAAACCCTTCCCGTTTCCTTTGCGGCCACCCAAGTCGGTAAGAGCATTCATTATGCCAACAGATCCTCCTAGCTCTACAATGACAGGCCGATACAAATATTTATCATTAAAAAAATAGTATTGGCTACGAGCCGTAGTGGCTTGTACTAAGAAAATACAAAAGATAGGTATAGCAATTATCCAATTCGTTTTCATCTAAGGTGTTTAGGTTAGCGCAAATCAGGAAAAGGATAATAGCGGGTATCAGACAAGTATTGGATAAAGTTGCTAAAGTATTAAAAAAGGAATTACGCTAATCTCAATGCAACATTTTTTGATAAAAGTTACAAATGGGGCGCAGGCCACATACTTCGCATTTTGGCTTGCGGGCAATACATATATAGCGCCCATGGAAGATAAGCCAGTGGTGGGCTTTGTGAATCAATTGTTTCGGGAAATGCTTTATTAAAGTTTTCTCTACAGCAAGTGGTGTAGAAGCTGTTTGGGGTACCAGTCCTATGCGGCGGCTTACTCTGAAGACATGGGTATCTACTGCCATATTGGGTTGCTCATCTACAACAGAAGTAATTACGTTAGCTGTTTTACGACCCACTCCCGGTAGTTGGATTAGCTCTTCCACCGTCATGGGGATTTCCCCTTTAAAATCTTCCTCTATTTTATTGGCCATTCCAATAAGATGCTTTGTCTTATTGTTGGGGTAAGATATACTTTTTATAAGAGGAAACAGTTCGTCTATTGTTGCTTTACTCAGTGTGGCTGTATCAGGGTATCGTTCAAAAATGGCGGGTGTTGTGAGGTTGACTCTTTTATCGGTGCATTGTGCAGATAGTATAACGGCAACCAGCAATTGATAGGGATTATCATAAAGCAACTCTGTCTCTGCATTAGGAGCATGGTGTTCAAAGTAATCAATGACAAAAGTGTACTTCTGCTTCAACGTCATGCTGCAAGATACTATTTGTAGTACAGGCAATAAAAAAGCATCCTTACAAAAAAGATGCTTGTAAAAATTTTACTACGGTTGGTTTAGAGAACTTGTTCTGTTGACTTTTCACGAGCATAGTTCAAAATATTCAGAACTACTTCCGTGCGAGGCTTTTCTACAATTGTATTCAGCCGTTCTTGTGAAGCTTTTAATACAGATAGTTTTTCTCTAAGCGTCCAATCTTCCTGTAACGCTTTTTCTATCTCAGCAACCTGCTTGGCAGAGGCCTCATTGTATAAGTAACGAATCAACTCCTCAGGAGTAATTGTAATCATGCATTAACCATTAATGTCCAAAAATCAGTTGTCCAGAAAAAATGTCCTTTGTAAAAACGGACTTATGTTTCTGATATTGTGTCGCTAAGGTTTTTAATTGGCGATAACGGGTTTTTCCGGTACAATATACACATCCTCATTATCCCTTTTCATCAGGTATTTTTCCCTGGCATATTTTTCAACTGTGGCAGGATTGGACTTAAGGTGCTCTAACTCTGCACGTTCTGCAGTTATTTTATCGGTGTAATAGGTTTTGCTTTTCTCTAAATCTTTCAATTGTCGAGTCCTTTCTGCCTGTGTAAACAAGTCGTTTTTATCGAAAAAAAGCATTACTGTAGCAAAAAGACATAACGCTACAAAATACTTATTACGAAGCCATGCGGGCAGACGGGTAAATAATTTCATAACAAAAATCGCTCGATAGATTATAAAGTTACAGATAATAACCAGAGAGTTTATGCATCACCGGCTATTATCTGTAAAAAATGATAGAGACATTTACTTGCCAAACTTAATCTTTCCTTTAGGATACACTGCGCTTTCACCCAGTTGTTCTTCTATTCTGATTAGCTGGTTATATTTAGCAATACGATCTGTTCTGCTGGCTGATCCTGTTTTTATTTGACCACAATTTAAGGCTACTGCCAGGTCTGCAATTGTCGTATCTTCTGTTTCACCGCTTCGGTGGCTCATAATAGTATTGTACCCATTATGCTGTGCCAGTGTTACGGCATTGATAGTTTCGGTAATGGTTCCTATCTGGTTTACTTTTACCAGCAGTCCATTGGCAATGCTTTTGTCAATACCTTGTTGTAGTCTTAATACATTCGTTACAAAAAGATCATCACCTACCAGTTGGCATTTACTTCCGATGGCTTTAGTAAGATTAGCCCATCCGCTCCAGTCATCTTCCGCCATACCATCTTCGATGGAAACAATAGGATAGTCCTTTACCCATTTTTCCCAAAATTTAACGAGTTGGTCGCTGCTCAATTCTTTTCCAGAGCTTTTATGAAAAACGTATTTCTTTTTCTTCGCATTCCACAATTCACTATTAGCCGCATCCATCGCAATTACAATTTGTGAACCTGCTTTGTACCCGGATGCGCTGATGGCTTCCATTACGGTATCAATTGCCTCTTCATTGCTTTGAATGTTGGGGGCAAATCCGCCTTCGTCACCCACGTTGGTGCTGTATCCTTTTTTCTTTAAAACGCTTTTTAGTGTATG